>JACQZV010000183.1 GCA_016213695.1 Acidobacteriota bacterium
AAGACGCGCGTGGTGTGATCGAGACGGTGAACCCGCGCAACGGGTGGTTCGCCATCGTGCCGGACGGCGACCGGGACATTCGCTATGCCCCGGACCGCCTGCCGGACGAGTTCAAGAAGGGTGGTCTGCGTGTCGTGTTCAGCGGCCGTGTCGGACGCGTTGACCCGAACGTGCGGTCGTGGGGCATCCCGCTGGCGTTGACCGACATCCGGATCGACTCCGCCCGCCCGTAACCGCTATTTCCCCATCCGGTACAGACTCCACTGACCCTGCATGCGCGTGGTCTGGTCGAGCGTGAACTCGAACATGCACGCGTCGTCGGTGTAGTCCATGAAGTTATTGATCGGGTCGGCTCCAGGCGTGCGCCGCATGTCGCAGGAGTCACGCCCCGCCGGACACCCGAAGGCGGGCGACCGCTCGGCCGGCGTGTCGTCGATCAGGTCCCCCTTTGGCGTGCAGCGCCCCTGGAACGTGTGGTAGAGCCCGATCCAGTGGCCGACTTCATGCGTCCCGGTGTCGCCAAGGTTGTACGGAACCGCGGACCCGCCCGGCAGCGACGTGTAGTGCACGACGACGCCGTCGCTGACGGGATCCTTCGCATAACGCGACGGGAACGTCGCCCACCCGAGCAGACCGCCACCGGGGTTCGCCGTATAGATGTTCAGGTCGTCGGCGCTCCCCTGGCGCAGCGCCTGCTTCGCCTTCGCCTCTTCGGCCGACCCGGGCGCCATCGCGTACCAGTACGTGTTCGTCGTGCGATCGACGCTCGCCAGATTGAACTGGAATCCCGAAGCCAGATACGCCGCATTCAGCACACCGATCTGATCGGTGATCATCTGACTGGTCACGTCCCCGTTGGCGACGCCGGCGCCCTGATTGATCACGTGGACGTACACGTTGACAGTCGCGGTGGCGAATGCGAGGCCCAGCTGCTGCCGCATCGCCAGATGACGCCTCACCGCGTCGTCAATCCGCCCCCGCTCTTCCTCGCCCGGCTCGCGCGTCATGCACCGGACACTGAGCTGCTCCTGTGCAAATGCCGACGCGCCAAGCGCCAGCCACGCGCACGCCACAAGCACAAAAGGTGATCGCCTCATGGGGCCTCCTCGTTGAAACACACGAAGAGTATATTCGACGCCGTCGTGCTACTCGAGGGAGATCTTCCTCAGCAGATCGAAATCGGACAGCATTTTCCCGGCACCCAGCACCACAGAAGAGAGCGGATCCTCGGCCACCTGCACCGGCACGCCCGTCTCGAGCCGGAGGCGCTCGTCGAGATTCCGGAGCAGCGCCCCGCCGCCGCTCAGCACGATGCCGCGGTCGCAGATGTCGGCCGCCAGCTCCGGCGGCGTCTGCTCGAGACCGCCGCGAACGGCCTGGATGATCTGCCGGATCGGATCCTCCAGCGCCTCGCGCACCTCCCCGTCGTTCAGGATGACCGTCATCGGCTTGCCCTCGACCACGTGACGCCCCTTGACTTCCATCTCCCTGCGTCCGGACAACGGCGCCGCGGACCCGAGCTCGATCTTGACCTGTTCGGCCGTGCGCTCGCCGATGAGCAGGTTCTTCTCGCGCTTGACATAGTGCGCGATCGCGTCGTCCATGGCGTTGCCGGCCACGCGGACCGACCGGCTGTAGACGATGCCGGCGAGCGAGATCACGGCGATGTCGGTCGTGCCGCCGCCGATGTCAACGATCATGTTCCCGCACGCCTCGGTAATCGGCAGGCCGGCCCCGATGGCCGCGGCCATGCCCTCTTCGACGAGGAATACCTCGCTGGCGCGCGCCCGATGCGCGCTGTCCTTGACGGCGCGTCGCTCGACCTGGGTGATCTCGGAGGGGACGCCAATCACGACCCGCGGGCGCACCCACCGGCGCCGCCCGTGCGCCTTCCTGATGAAGTAGCCGAGCATCTTCTCGGCGGCGTCGAAGTCGGCGATGACCCCGTCCCGCATCGGCTTGATCGCCGTGATACCGGCCGGCGTCCGGCCCACCATCGCCTTGGCCTCGCTGCCGACCGCCTCGATCCGGTCGGTCGTGGTGTTCAGCGCCAGGATCGACGGCTCACTCAGGACGATGCCCTGCCCGCGGGCGAAGACGCAGGTATTGGCCGTGCCGAGGTCGATGGCCAGGTCGTTGGAGAACAGGGCGAACGCTCCGAGCAGCACGGGGACCTCCACGGTCAGGGCCTGCCGGGCCGTCGGCAGGCGCCGCCCGCTTGGGCAAATGCCATGCCCGTGTGGATGCCGGCCCTGTTTCCCGCCCAGGCACGCATTTGCACCAGTGACCGCCGCGCCCGTGCCGCCGGGACGCTCCGAAATCGGACACGCGCGTGACGAATCTCGGCTTCAGGCGTCCGTCTTCCTCGGCCGCATATTCCCGGCCAGGATCCGCTTCCGCAGCCGGATGCTCTTCGGCGTCACCTCGACCAGTTCGTCGTCATTGATGAATTCGATGGCCTGCTCCAGGCTGAGCATGCGCGGCGGGATCAGGCGGATCGCCTCGTCGGCGGTCGAGGCGCGCATGTTGGTCTGCTTCTTCTCTTTCGTGACATTGACGTCCATGTCGCTGGTCCGCGCGTTCTCGCCGACGATCATGCCTTCGTACACCGGTGTCCCGGGCTCGATGAAGATCTCGCCGCGCTCCTGCAGGTTGAAGATGGCATAGGCGGTCGACGTGCCCGTGCGATCGGCGACCAGGGCGCCGGTCGGCCGCGAGCCAATCCCGCCATGCCACGGCTCCCAGCCGGCAAACAGGTGGTTCATGATGCCGGTCCCCTTGGTGTCGGTGAGAAACTGCGACCGGAAGCCGATGAGCCCTCGCGCCGGAATGCGGAACTCGAGTCTCACCCGGCCGCTGCCGTGATTGACCATCTTGCTCAGCACGCCGCGCCGCGTGCCGGCCTGCGCGATGACCACGCCCTGGAAGTGTTCCGGCACGTCGATGACGAGGTCCTCCACCGGCTCCATCTTCACCCCGTTGACGTCGCGGGTCACGATCTCCGGGCGCGAGACCTGCACTTCGTAGCCCTCGCGGCGCATCATCTCGATCAGAATCGACAGCTGCAGCTCCCCGCGACCGATCACCTTGACCTGCTCGGGCGTGTCGGTATCCTCGACGCGGAGCGACACGTTGCCGACGAGCTCGCGGGCGAGGCGGTCGCGCAGGTTCCGCGACGTGACGTACTGGCCGTCGCGGCCGGCCACGGGCGACGTGTTGACGCCGAAGATCATCGACACGGTCGGTTCGTCGATCGCGATCGGCGGAATCGCGACGCGGTCGTCGAGGCCGGTGATCGTTTCGCCGATATTGATGCCCTCGATCCCGGCCAGGCAGACGATGTCGCCGGCCGCCGCGTGGGTGATTTCGACGCGCTTGAGGCCGTCGAACGCATAGAGCTTCGTGACGCGCGTCTCCTGGGCGGAGCCGTCCAGCTTGAGCACGGCCACCGGGTCGTTCAGGCGGACGGTACCGTTGAAGATGCGGCCGATCGCGATGCGCCCGAGGTAGTCGCTCGCATCCAGATTGGCGACGAGCATCTGCAGGGGCGCCGCCGCATCGCCGTGCGGCGGCGGCACGTGGTCGACGATCGCGCTGAACAGCGGGCCCAGGTCGCTTCCGGGCGTCGCGGGATCGGCCGTGGCCGTGCCGATGCGGGCGTTCGTATACAGCACGGGAAATTCAATCTGCTCCTCGGTGGCGTCGAGGTCGATGAACAGGTCGTACACCTCGTTCAGCACTTCCTGCGGGCGGGCGTCGGCGCGGTCGATCTTGTTGAGCACGACGATCGGCGGCAGGCCCCGCTCGAGCGCCTTGCGCAGGACGAAGCGCGTCTGCGGCAGCGGACCCTCGGAAGCGTCGACGAGCAGCATCACGCCGTCCACCATCGAGAGCGTCCGCTCGACTTCACCGCCGAAGTCGGCGTGGCCGGGCGTGTCCACAATGTTGATCAGGGTCTCGCCGTACCAGACCGCCGTGTTCTTCGCGAGGATCGTGATCCCCCGCTCACGCTCGAGGTCGGTGTTATCCATGACCCGGTCGGCCACCTGCTGATTGGCGCGAAACGCGCCGCTCTGCCGCAGCAGCGCGTCGACGAGCGTGGTCTTGCCGTGATCGACGTGCGCCACGATGGCGACGTTCCGGCGCAGCGGGTTGGCAATCGGGCGTGGCTTAGGGTGGGGAGACACTGTCAAGCAGTATAGGCCTCGGGTATGATGGTCGTGTCATGCCGCTCTACGAATACACGTGCACGACCTGCGCGCACCAGTTCGAGCTGCTCGTCCGCAACCAGCAGCCCCCTGAGTGCCCGGCCTGCCACGGACGCGCGCTCGAGCGACGGTTTTCGGTGTTCGCCGCGCACACGAGCACCGCCACGGCGCGCCCGGCCGCAGCCGGCCCGTGCGGGGCGTGCGGCGACCCGCGCGGCCCGGGCGCCTGCTCGCTCGGCGACTGAACTCTACTGTTCCGGGGAATTCTTCCGGAGAATCGCTGTCACCGCCGCCCGCGTGTCGGGCGGGAGATCCACAAATTCCACTGCGACGTCGTACTGCGTGCGCGCCAGCGTGGCAGCGGCGAGCTGCACCTGGCGCGAGAGGCAGCGCTTCACACGAACCGGCACCGGCAGCACGCCGTTGTCCCACTCGACCTGCAGCGTCAGCGTCTGGCCGACCGGGATCGCCGCGGGAAACAGCACAAGCGCCCCGCCTTCGCTGAGATCCAGCAGGATGCCTTCGCGCGCCCCGAGCACGCGCACGCGCATCGGCTCGAAGGAGACGCGCGCGGCTTTCCGGCGATCGGATTCGATGGGAGGGGCCTCCGGCGGGTCCGCCTGCGGCGGCACCCGCCCTACTTCTTCGCCGCGGCCACCGGCGCGGGCACGGCGCCCACCTGGAGGCTCGTCGCCATGATCATCTCTTTCTCTTCCGCGCCTTCGGCCACGACGCGATCACCGACCTTCAGGGCCGCGGCGTCCAGCTTCGCCTTGCCCTGCGTGATCTTCGTCTTGGCATCGAGCATCACCATCACCGTCTTGCCGTCGGTCGTCTTCACCATCAGGTGCGGACCGTCCACGCTCGACACGGTGCCCATGACCTTGTGGGCGTGCCCTTCGTGCGCCCAGCCCGGCGACGGCATCGCCAGCGCCGCGACCAGGGCCACACCCGCCATCCATCTACCGTTCATCGCTGTCCTCCTCGGCACTCCGATGTGTGCGTTCATTGTATGCGACACCTGGACCCCCGCAATCCTGAAGACTTCCTGAAGCCGTCGTCATCCGGCCCTCACCGCCCGGCCGCGAGCCGCGTCACCGATGCCGGCCGGCGGTCGCCCTCGACCCCCGTCCAGTCGGCGCTCGTGCCGTCGGCGAACCGCTGGTGCGCCTTCCAGGCGATCTGCGAGCCTTTGGGATTGCGGGCGAAAAACACGAACTCGCCCACCTCGCCCGGTTTGATCTCCAGCTTCCACGTAATCGCCGCGATGCGGTCCCCCTCGCGGCGGGCCTCGGAGGCGCCGGTGCCGACGAGCACTCCGGTGACCGTGACGTCGGAGGGGACCTCCAGCTCGACGGCGGTCGTGGCCACCTGTCCTTCGGTCGGCACGCGCACGGTGTAGCGCTCGGAGCCGCCGGCCTGCGACTGCTGCGGCCAGACCGTCACGTGCGCGCGACCGACGGCGCCCGCCCCCACAAAGATCATCGCCAGCGCTCCAGCCCGGACTGCGGTGCGGGTCATCGAATCCTCCTACTTCTCGTCGAGACGGGTCGCGCCGACGCGGATTTCGCGCGCGACGAGCGGGTCCTCGCCGTTGCCGATATCCACGACCACGCGGTGGCCGGCCTGCACGTCCCCCAGGACCAGCTTACGCTTGTCGCGCCTGACGGCGGTCTTCGCCGTGACGGCAATATTGAGAACCTCGCCGCCCGGCGTCTTGACCTCGATGTGCCGGTCGTCGCGCGTCGTGACCGTTCCCATGATGAGGTGCGCGTGTCCGTCGTGCGCCCAGACCGTGGACGCGGCCGCCGCGGCAACCAGCACAGCCATCATGACGATTCGTCTTGCCATCGCTGCTCCTTAATGCGCGTGTCCCGGTGCCGCGGGCGGCGGGTCGTCGCCGCGGAGAAACTGCTCTGCCGCGATCTCCTGGCGGGTCTCCTCCGGCGACCGCGGGTTGAGCGCTTCCATTTCCGCGATTTCCGCCTCGCTGATGTCCGGGAGGTGCCGGATGAAATGTACCAGATGCCAGCTCGCCTCTTCGCCCTCCGCCGTCCCGGTGCTCCAGCCAGGCATGCCGGTGAACCGGATCCCGTTTTCGATCACCCAGAACAGCTCCCCGTCGGTCAGGTTCTGCGTCGCCGCCAGCCGCATGTCGGGCGCTTTCGGGAACAGGTTGCGGCCCATTTCGGTGTCGCCGCCGCCGTCATTGCCGTGGCAACTGGCGCAGTGATCGGCAAAGTGCGCGCGGCCGGCCGCGACGACCGCCGGAGCCGGCGCGACCGGATTGCGCAAGCCGCGCGCGCGGCGGGCGACGGTCAGATTCCGGATGGTGCCCGCGACATACGTCTCGACGCTGCCGGGCTGGGCTCTGGCACTCAGACCGGCATTCATCACATAGCCCACCGCGACAGCGCCGGCCACGACCAGCAGGCCCACCAGCACGAGCAGCGCTTTCACGATCGACGTCATGGCTGCGCCTGCCTGGACTCCGCGGGTGCGGGCATCGTATGGCCGGCATGGGGATCGGCGGCCGGCGACGCCACCGGCGGCGCCTGCCGCCCGGCAGGCGGGTCCGCGACCGGCCGCGGCGCGGCGCACGGGGCCAGACGGGCGCGCACGTCCCGCAACGCGCCCTGCAGATCGTCAATCGCCGCCCGCATGGCGGCGGGGCTGTTCGTCTGACGGGCGCCCTCGAGGCGCGCGTCCGCGGCGTCCAGCGCCGCGACGACCGCCGGCTGTGCCTGTGCGCATTGCGCGATGGCCGCAGGCGCCGAGCCGCCGGCCTCGGCAGCCTGGTGCCCCTCGTGCTGCCGAGCCACGCCCACCGCGCCCGTGAGGGCCAGACCGACGACCGTTACGCTCACTGTCCTGCTGATCATCGCATGCTCTCCTGCTCTCTTCCGACGTACCTCTCCCCGACCGCGTCCTCCGCATCCGTCTCCACGCGCTGCAAACCGTCGCCGGGCAACGCGCCCTCCAACCGCAGCGCGGATCGCCACGCGTCCTCGACGCTGTCCAGATAGCGGACGCTCATGTCGAAGAGCGTCCGCTGCGACGTCAGGACCTGCGGGTAGGCGGCCGCCATCTCGCGATAGCGCGCGAGATACAGCGTGTAGGCCTGCTCGGCCCGCGGCAGGATCTCGGCGCGGTAGGCCTCCGCCGATCGCAGCGCCGTCAGGTAGCGCGCGAACTCCACGGCGGCAGCCGCCTGCAGCGACAGCTCGATCCGGCGAAGCTCCGCCTGCAGGCGCAGCTGGTCGGCCGTGGCCGCCGCGATCCCTCCACGGTTGCGGTCGAAGAGCGGAATGCTGATGCCCCCCGCAAGCTGTCCTTCCCACCCGATCGGCCGGAACGTCGTCTCTCCGCGTTCGCGGTTGTACGTCGCGCCGCCGCGCAGAAACAGATCGGGATAGGTCTCGCGCCGGGCCCGCGCGGTCATGGCCTGCGCCCGCGCGATGTCGGCGCGCGCCGAGCGAATCTGCGGGCTCCGTTCCACAATCGCACGCAGTGTCGGATCGCGCGCGAGCTCAGGGATCGCGTCGTCGATGGATCCCGCCAGGGGACGAAGGGCGATCTCGGGGACGCCCACGACGGCGGCCAGCTGCTGGCGCAGCGCGAACGCCCCGTTCTTGGCCGCATTGAGCGCGAGCTGGACGCGCCGCGCTTCGATTTCCATCTCGAGGAAATCGGGGCGATCCGCCATGCCGACGTTGAAAAGCTGCGCCGTGACACCGGCCGCCTCGACGCCGAGCGCGGCAAGCCGGTCGTAAATCTCCACGCGGCGCTCCGCCGTCAGCAGACCGTAGTAGGCCGAGCGGACGGACGTGACAATCCGCTGCCGCTGCAGCTCGATGCGGACGTCGGCCTGCTCGATGGCGCGTTCGAACACGCCCTGGGCGAGCCGCAGCTTCCCGCCGAGCGGGATCGTCTGCTCGACGAACAGGCCGTGCGCCCCCCGCGGGTCAGGGGCACCGCGCCCGATGAGTTCGTCGGCGCTGTAGCCAACGACCGGGTTGGGCCAGGCGCCCGCCTGACGCGCGCGCCCCGCGGCAGCGGCGCGGACCGCGTCCGCCGCGCCCGTGGTGGGATTGTGTTCGACCGCGAGCCGCTCCAGCTCCGCGAGGGTGACCGGCGGAGGCGCCGCATTCGACGGCGCCTGCGCGCGCGCGGGCTCGAACGTCACGAGTAACCCGATCAGGACGACGACCAGCGTTCTCATACCGGTGCCTGTTCTCTCTTGAGCGACTGAATCTTCTCGAACAGATCCGGTTCGAGCACGCGCACGATGGTCATCATCCCCATCGTCCCGCCGCTCCATCCGCGGCGCAGGCCGTACGTTTCCGGCTTGGCGACCAGATCGTCCATCACCATGAACATGTCCTGCGGGTAGCCCGGCACCATGCCGGTATTCGGCGGCGCGTCCGTCGCGGGCCGGGGCATATTGGCATGGGACATCATCAGCGGGCCGACCATCGACACCATCTGATTCATCATGTGGTGCGGCAGGTGGCAGTGGAAGTGCCAGTCGCCGGGATTGTCGGCGACGAATTCGATGTCGCGCGCCTGCGCCACGCCGACCAGCACGGTATTTCCCGGCTCCACGGCCGTGGTCCGCACGCGGCCGCCCTCCGTACCCGTCACGGAGAACTGGTGGCCGTGCAGATGCATCGGATGATGATCCATGCCGAGGTTCACGATGCGGATCCTGACACGCTCGCCCCGCTTGACGAGCATCGGGGTCGTCGCGGGACCCGCCTTGCCGTTGATCGTGAGCCAGTTGAACTCCATCGCCATGGAGTTCGGGACGGTGTTGTTCGGCAGAATCGCCCATCCCTGAAGGACCACGCCGAAATCGCGATCGACGC
>JACQZV010000180.1 GCA_016213695.1 Acidobacteriota bacterium
CCCGTCGGGGCGTCCAAGCGACTCGAGGCCCGGCACGCGCCAGTTCACCGCGTGCAGGCCAGCCAGCGTTTCCACCGCCGCCGCCGACAGCGCGCGCAGCTGCGACGCCCCGAACGAGAGCGACTCCGGGAGCGTGCCGCGCACGATGAGGCCCCGCATGCGCTCCATGACGAAGAAGGGCGCGCCGATCACGCCCGCATCGTCGCATAACGCCACGACCGCTGGAACACGCGCGTACGCGGGCCGCAGCGCGGCGAGCAGCCGCCCCTCGCGCAGCACGTCGTGCGCCACGCCGGGCTTCACGCCGAACGGCGGGCGACGCAGCACGTACTCGTCGCCGCCGGCGCGCACCAGGTACGTCAGGTTGGAGAAGCCCCGCGGAAACTGCTCGACGTCCATCGCGTGCACGTGCCCGATGGCGCCCTCCCACCACGCGCGCAGGGCGTCCAGTGGAATGGACTCGCCATCGCGGACGGGGGCGGCCTGGTCGAGGAGGGCGGAGTAGGACAACGGAATCCGGTCGGAACGGGGAGGGGGTAGAGGCGTGGGGAGGAGGGACGGGGCGGGGAACGAGCGACGAGGTGTTACCCGCGCGGCTTCACGTATCGCTCGAGCGTGTGCCGGGCCACGGCATCCTTGTGTACTTCATCCGGGCCGTCGTAGATCCGCGCGGCACGCTCGTGCGCCCACCAGTTGGCCAGTGGGGTGGCGTCGGTGAGCCCGTAGCCGCCGTGCACCTGCAGCGCCCGGTCGAGGACGCGCTGCATGACCTGCGGCACGAAGTACTTGATCATCGAGATTTCGTCGCGCGAGGCGCGCTGCCCGTCGCGCTCGAGCTTCTGGACGGTGTCGCGCACGAACAGGCGCGCCGCCTCGGTCTCGGCGCGGCTCTCGGCGATCCAGTGACGCACTACCTGCTTGAGGGCGAGCGGCTCGCCGGGGGCCGTCTCGCGCTGCAGCGCGTAGCGGCACATCAGGTCGATGGCGCGGTCGCAGATGCCGATCCACCGCATGCAATGGTGCACGCGTCCCGGTCCCAGCCGCTCCTGCGCCAGCACGAAGCCCGCGCCCTCGGCGCCGATCATCGCCGATGCCGGCACGCGACAGTCGGTATAGGTGAGTTCACCGTGGCTCGCGTAGCCTGCGCCCACGTGGCCCATGACGGGGATGTTGCGCACCAGCGCGTACCCCGCCGTGTCGGTGGGGACGATGAACATCGATGCGCGCTGGTGCGGCTTTGCCGCCGCGGGGTTCGTCACGGCGAGCGTGACGCAGAACGACGCCCCTTCGGCCGACGACGCGAACCACTTGCGACCATTGATGACCCACTCGTCGCCGTCGCGCACCGCCGTCGTGTCGAGCCAGACGGGATTCGAGCCGGCGCGCGCGGGCTCGGTCATGCCGAAGCACGACCGGATGCGTCCCTCGGCGAGCGGCCGCAGGAACCGCTCGCGCTGCTCAGGCGATCCGTGCGCGAGCAGGAGTTCCATGTTGCCGACGTCGGGGGCCTGCGCGTTGCAGGCGTAGTGCCCCAGCGGCGTGCGGCCGAGGATGGCGCTCACTTCCGCGAACTCGGCGAGCGGCAGCGCGAGGCCGCCCCACGCGGCGGGCAGGTGCGGGGCCCAGAGGCCGCGGGCGCGGGCCGCCTCACGCGCGCCCTCCACCTGGGCGGCGATGGTGGGCCAGGGATGGCTGAGCGCGAGCGGTTCGAGCGGGAGCAACACGTCGTCCACGAACGCGGCGTAACGGGCAAGGAGATCAGACATGCGTGGAAGGTATGAATCGCCGGCAACGCACGCCACGACGACGCCCTTACCGGAAGCGGCCGCGCGCATTACTTCTGACGGTGCAGACGCACGACTATCACCGCATATGGACCTCACATGCCGCACCTGACCATCAACGGCGTCTCCTTTCACTACGAGGACACGGGCGGCCCCGACCCCGCGCTCATCTTCAGTCACGGCCTCCTCATGTCGTCGCGCATGTTCGCGGCGCAGGTGGCGGCGCTCAGGGGACGATTCCGCTGCATCGCGTACGACCATCGCGGCCAGGGGCAGAGCAGCGACCCGGGCGGCCGCTCGCACGACATGGACACGTGCTATCGCGACGCCGTGGCGGTCATTGAAGGACTCGATGCGCGCCCGTGCCACTTCGTGGGTCTCTCGATGGGCGGCTTCGTAGGGATGCGCCTCGCGGCGCGCCGGCCTGACCTGCTCTACTCGCTCTCGCTGCTCGAGACGTCGGCGGAGCCGGAGTCGGCGGAGAACGTCCCGAAGTACAATCGCCTGGCCATGGTGGCCGGGCTGCTCGGGACGCGCTGGGTCGTGAACCGGGTGATGCCGATCCTGTTCGGCCGCACGTTCATGACCGATCCGGCCATGGAGGGGACGCGCGAGTTCTGGCGTCGGGAGATTGCGTCGCGGCCGCGCACGATCGTGCGGGCGGTGCGCGGGGTGGTCGAGCGCGAGGGCGTCATGGAGGAGATCACCTCCATCCGCGTCCCGACGCTTGTCGTCGTCGGCGAGGAGGATACCGCCACGCCGCCGCCGAAGGCGCGCCGCATCCACGAGCACATTCCCGGGTCGCGACTGGTCCGAATTGCGGCGGCCGGCCACTCGTGCACCGTTGAGCAGCCGGCCGAGGTGACGCAGGTGCTCTCAGACTTCTTCTCGACGCTCCCGCAGTAGCACGCGGGCATCCCAGAGCGCGCGCTCGACGGCCGCGAGGAAGTCCTGGTAGGCGCGCGCGCGGCGCAGGAGGACGGTGACGCGGTGCGAACCGATGCCGCCGAGGAGCACGAGGACGGCCGTGAGCATCAGCCAGAACATCAACGGGTCGGGGCCGGCGCCGCCGCTCCAGGTTCCCCCGCGCAGGAAATGCGTCAGGAAGGCCGGCCCGGACAGCGTGATGATGAACGCGAGGATGATTGCCGCGGCGCTGGCGATACCGGCGTGCACGTAGGCCAGGAAGCGCATGCCGCGCGCCTCCGTGAGCTGATTGCCGAGCTGCGCCGCGGCGTCCTCGAGTTCGGCCGGGGACATCGACTCGAGCGGCGGACGCGAGAACGTCGCCGGAGCCGCCACCCGCCAGCCCCACGGGCGCCGCTGCCTGCGCCGCCGGCGGCGGCGGGCGCCGGCGCCGGCCTCGTCGAGCGCCGAGAGGCGCTTCAGGATTTCCTGCTCGCGCGTGCGCGCGATGCGCACACGTTCGCGCTGCCGGTCGTAACGCCGCGCAAGGTACGCCCCGATGGGCGTCGCGGTCCCGACGAGGATGAGCAGGCCCGTCATCTGCGTGAAGCGCGACTGCTGGCTGGCGATCCACTCGTCCGGTGCGAGCAGAAACACGACCATGGCAGCGACCACCGACAGCGTGACCACGAGCAGGGCGAGAAAGACCCAGGCGCGACGCTGGCGGAAGTTGATGCGTCCCATCAGACGCCGGTACTCGGTGCGCAGCGCTTCCACCTCGCGCTGCCGCAGCGCCAGCTCATCCTGGGCCTCGGGCACGAGGAACGATGTCGTCGGACTCGTACGAATTGGTCTCACAGCGGTCTCGTCGTTGCGGCGCGCACTGCGAATGTCCCCGCACGCGCAGGGGCGGGACGCGGCCCATCTCTCTCATTCTCTAAGACTGTGGAGAGCAAGTCAACGAAACGGCTATCACTTTGTGATAGCACCGCACTTCTTCGTCAGTACTGGTCGGGACGGCAGGCCTGGCTCGCCGAGAAGAAGCTGCGCAGGTGCCGGATGTCGTGCTCGGCGTCGCCCGTCATGACCTGGGGCGGGTGGATGATCCAGCGCTTGCGCGGGAAATCGAACGCGACGGGGACGATCGGCACGCCGGCGCCCACCGCCACCCAGTAGAAGCCTGTGCGCCAGCGGTCCGTCTTCTTCCGCGTTCCCTCCGGCGAGAGGGCGAGGATGATCTTCTCGCGTTCGCGGAAGTAGGCGATGGTCTGGTCCACCACGTTGTTGGTGGAGAACCGGTCCACGGGAATGCCGCCCAGCCAGCGAAACAGGAAGCCGAAGGGCGGCTTGAAGAGCGTGTCCTTGCCGAGGAAGGTGCCGCGGAGGCCGAGGGCGAACATCGCCATGACGCCGATGGGGAAGTCCCAGTTCGAAGTGTGCGGCGCGACGATGAGGACAAACTGGCGGAGGTTCGGGAGCCTGCCCTCGAAGCGCCAGCCGGTGACCAGCATGCACAGCGAGGCGACGGCCTTCGTGAAGAAGTTGCCGCGACGGTGGATGTGCTCGCCGACGAGAGGGACGAGAGGGCTCAAGACAGGGGAAGGGTGCAGGGTGTGGTGCAGGGTGCAGGGAACAGGGTGTGGTGCGGGGGACAGGGAACGGCGTCTGACGCGTGGCAGCATTGCTCGCTGAGCGCGACAGAACCTGCCTGAACGGCGCGCGGACGGCAAGGCGCCGCTACCGCGCCCTGCGCGGGCATGGCAACTTCGCTCCTCCAGCGGCGGCAACCATATTAGTGTCTCGTTGGCTGGATCGGCCCGTCCCTGAGGAGGCTCCATGCTGTTTCGTGTTGCGGTCCGCGCGATCGCATCCCTGGTCGTTGTTTCAGGCGTCGCACTCGCCCAGTCCGACACCTCCCTCATCGCGACTGGCGCCAAACTCGAGCGCGTCTTCTGCTGCGGCGTCTTCCTCGAGGGCCCGGCCGCCGCGCCCGATGGCTCGATCTACTTCACCGACATCACCGCCACGTACAACTACGTCGGCCGGCCGCTGGAGCAGCAGGGCGGCGTGATTCGCCGGTACGACCCGAAGACCGGCAGGACGACGGTCTTTCAGTCGCCGAGCGCCATGGCGACGGGCCTGGAGTTCGCGCCGAACGGGCAGATGTACGTCACGCACGCCGCGCACCTTGGCACCCGCATGGTGACGCGCATCGACCTGACGACGGGGCTCGGCTACATCGCCGCGCATCGCTTCAACGGACGCCCGTACAACTCTCCCAACGACCTCGCGGCCGACCATCTGGGACGGATCTTCTTCTCCGACCCGCGCTACATCGGCGACGAACCGATCGATCAGCCGGTGCTCGGCGTCTATCGCATCGACACCGACGGGTCCCAGCACCTGATCACGGCCGACCTCGGCAAGCCGAATGGCGTTGCGCTATCGCCGGACCAGAAGACGCTCTACGTGGCGAGTATCGGCAAGTCGGAGACCGATCGCATGCCGAAGCCGGTGCCGACGAGAAGTTCGCTCGAGGCGATCGTGGCCTACGACCTGCAACCGGATGGATCGGTGAAGTTCAACCGGCTGGTCGTGGACTACATGGCGGCACCGGCGCGCGCTGAGAAGAACGGCCCCGACGGCATCGATACCGACATTCACGGCAACATCTGGGGCGCCCAACTCGCCTGGAAGGCTGTGGTGGCGTACAGCGCGGACGGCAAGGAACTCGGGCGCATTCCGATCGAGGAAGGCGCAACAAACATCGAGTTCGGGCGCGGCGCCGAGGCGGACGTGCTGTACATCACCGGGCGGACCGGACTGTACCGCGTGAAGGTGAAGACGCGCGGGTGGCACGCGGGGGAGGGACGTTAGCTTTCGCTGGCCCCAACCAGACCATCCAATGCCCCCCATGCTCGCGCGCACCCTCGCACTCGTCCTGATCCTACCCGCCGCGCTCGCCGCCCAGCGCCCCACCACCGCTGCTGACGTACGGCGCGTGCTCGCGCCGCTCGCCGATGACTCGATGGCGGGACGGTTGACGGCGTCGCCGGGCGAAGCAAAAGCCGCCCGCTTCATCGCCGCCGAGCTGCAGCGCATCGGCCTCAAGCCGATGGGCGACAGCGGCTGGTTCCAGCGCGTGCCGCTCGCCGCGGTGCCGCTGGCGCAGCCACGGCGCGGGCGCACTGAACGCCTGGTCCTGATGAAGACGTTCGCCGACCGTGACACGTTCCCGACAGAGCGCCGCCGCACGGCGGTGAACGTCATCGGCCTGCTTGAGGGGAGCGATCCGCAGCTCAAGGGCGAGTACGTGCTCATCACCGCGCACTTCGACCACGTGGGCATCGGCCCCGCGGTCAACGGCGACTCGATCTACAACGGCGCGGACGACGATGCGTCAGGCGTTGCGACCGCGCTCGAGATCGCGCGGCAGCTCGCCGAGCGTCCGGCGCCCAAGCGGTCCGTGCTCTTCGCCCTCTGGACCGGCGAGGAGATGGGCATGCTCGGCACGCGCTGGTTCATCGAGAACCCGGTGGTGCCGTTCGGACAGATCGTCGCAAACATGGAGATCGAGATGATTGGCCGGCCGGACTCGCTCGCCGGCGGCGCGGGCAAGGCATGGCTCACCGGCTTCGAGCGGTCGAACATGGGGGAGCAGCTCGCGGCGGCGGGCATTCCGATCGTCGCCGACAAGCGCCCGGAGCAGAACTTCTTCGAGCGCAGCGACAACATCGCCCTCGCCCGGCGCGGCATCGTGGCGCACACGCTCTCGACGTTCAACCTGCACGCGGATTACCACCGGCCGAGCGACGACATGCGCGGGATGGACCTCGAGCACATGGCGGCGGTGATCAACGCGGCGGCGCGCGCGACGCAGATTCTCGCTGACGGACCGAAGCCCGCGTGGAAGCCGGGCGGGCAGCCAAGCGCGCCCGCGGCTCGGCCCTAGCACTGCGAACACGAAGGGCGAAGAGCGCGAAGGGGCGCGAAGGACGGCAACAATGCGGGGGAACCGCCGTCAGGCAGCTCCCCCAGTGTGTTCTTCGCGCCCCGTCGCGCCCTTCAATCTTCGTGGTAGCAGTCAGCCTTTCGCATGCCGCCACTCCCGCGCCACCGGCGCCAGCACCACCCCGGCGGCGACGCCCAGCACGATCACCAGCGCGCCCACGCCCATGAAGATGGCGTCGTACGCCGGCACGCCCGTTGTGCGCCGCGTCACCTCCACGGCGATGCCGCCGGCGATGGGGCCGGTGAGGAAGCCGAAGCTTCCCGCCACCTGGAACGCGCCGAACAGCCCCTCACCGGCGCCGCGCCGCGCGAACTCCGAGACGAGCAGCAGGTTGGGCGCGAACATCAGCGCACTGGTCAGGCCCGACAGGACCATCGACACGGCGAGCAACGCGTGCGGCAGGAGGCCATACGTCGCATAGACGAAGCCAAAGCCCACGGTGCCCACGATGATGGGCCAGTACCAACCGAACCGGTCGGCGATCCGCCCCACGGGCCAGCAGAGCACGGCGAACGGCATCATGAAGAGCGCCATCAACAGGCCGCGCTCCGACGGCGACACCTTGAGCACCTCGCCGAGGTAGAGCGTGAAGGTGGAGACGAAGACGCCGATGGTGAACCGGTCCATGAACCCAAAGGCGAGCGGCATCCACGTGGCGAGCGATCCGTGCTTCCACTCGTAGCGATGTCCGCGGCCGACGTTTGCATCGGCGGGGAGGGGCGGAATGCGGAGCGACGCGAGCGCGGCGACGACGAGCAGCGCCGCTCCGGTGAGGTACACGGCCGACGGCCCGCGCTCCACGAGCCAGCCGCCCAGCGGGGAGCCGATGGCCACGCCCATCATCAGCGACGTCGCGACGAGGCCAAGCGTGGCGCCGCGCTGCTCGCCGGCGAGCCGGTTGGCGGCCACCATGAGCAGCGTCACGGCCGGCAGGTGCGCCACGCCATCGAGCGCGCGCCAGGCGAGGAGGACGGGAACCGACTCGGCGGCATTCATGCCGAGGAAGGCGACGGCATCAATGAGCAGCGAGCCGACGAGCCAGAGGCGCAGGTTGGGCAGTCGGCGGAAGAGCACCATGGCGATCGGCACGCCGATGATGCCCGTGGCCATGTTGATCGCCGTGAACGCATGCGCGTTGCCGCGGGTGCCGCCGACGTGCACGATGACCAGCTCGTTGAGTCCCGCGACGACCAGCGTCAGTGGAACGAGCGTGAGGAACGTGGCGAGCGCGATGGCCCGGCGGGCGGCGAGGGTCGTGGAGGTGAACACCTGCGAGGTCAACGGAAGCCATCCTCGTAGAGTTCCGCGAGCTTGCGGAGGGTCGTGGTGAAGTCACCGGTGCGATCCGCCACGGCGAGGGCGCCAATCAGGTCCGCCGTCATGTGCGGCGCGCGCGAGAACGTCTCCTGCAGCGTCCCGGCCGCGAGCTGGTGCTCGTCCATCGAATTCACGAACGCCGACAGCTCCGGATCGGCCGCCGCCTCGGCGGCCAGCCGAATGGCACGCGGCAGCGGCAGGCCCGCCTCGATGCCGGTGGCCATGGCGCGCGCAAAGCGGGCGCGCACCATCGGCGGCTTGGCGCCATAGCGCTGCGCCACTGCCACGAGGAAGGAGCCGCCCGACGTGACCCACGCGATGCACCCGGTGGCGACGAAGGCGATGTACGCGCCGGTCTGCCCGAAGTAGAGCAGCGGGAACGGCGCGATGAACACCATGCAGAGCGCCGTGAACATGGGATACGCCATCTGCTTCTTGATCCAGA
>JACQZV010000181.1 GCA_016213695.1 Acidobacteriota bacterium
GACGATCGTGCGTCCGTCGCGCGCGTCCTGAATGGTGCTCGTCAGCGTGACGCCGTGCGCCGTGTCGCTCGAGTTGTCGTACACCTCGGCGAACCAGGTGAGCGTCTCGGCGGGGCTGAAGACCCGCGTCGCAACCGGCGGCGACGGCAGGAGCCCATTCCAGTCGGTCTCGGTGCTGCCGGTGGCGTAGGCGTTGGCCGCCGACGAGGTCACGAAGACGCCGCTCAGCGCAAACGGCGTCTTCACGTAATCGGGAATCTCAATGTCGTACGGCAGCGTCCCGACCGTCCCGCCCGTCGCCTCGTGGGCGCCGATCCGGATCTGGTAGCGCCCGGCCGGGAGGCTCACCTGGGAGATCAGCCTCACGCCGGAACGGTTCACGCGGTCGCGCGTCTCGGGCATGAGGTTGAGGTTGAACGTCTGCCGGTCGCCCCCCTGCACCCGGGCGCGCTGATCGGCCGCGACGATCGATACTTCGACCGATTCGGTGAAGCGGCCGCCCTTCTCCTGGTAGCGGAGCGCGGACCCGTCGACTTCGACGGCGACGACCACCTGTCCCTTGTTGTCGCTGCTCCTCAGCGGGCCCGCAAACGCCCTGAACGGCAGGTCGCCGATCGGCACCGGCTTGTCGAGCGCCGCCCGCAGAGCGGGCGACGTGCCGTTCTTCAGGTCGGCTTCGCGCGCGCGCTCGATCGCGCGCGTGTCCGGCGGCAGAAACCCCCGCCGGGCGCGCACCTGGAGGCCCGGGCGCTTCAGCTTGACCTCGATGCGCATGAACTTGTTGCGCGACCAGCGGGACGCGTCGCTGTAGTAGCCCAGCAGGTAGTACCGGCTGTTATCGAGCACGATCCGGCCGAGCCCGCCCGCCAGGTCGCCCGAATTGACGATGGCGAGGCCGCCGGTTTCGTCGGAGAGCGACATGAGACTCTCCTGCGCGAGGAGCAGCTCGCGCAGCTGGCCGCGGAACGTCCCGTATTCGAGCTGCGGGTAATCCGACCGCGTGCCGATGTCGATCATTTCCGAAAACTGGCTCATGCCGCGCGGGTCGATGCCGTACACGTTGACATTGGCGCGCTGCGCGGCGGCCACCGCCTCCCGCGCCTCCGTGATCAGCAGATCGCTGTCGCGGTTGAGATAGAAGGGCTGGTAGATGTCGTAGTCGAAGCCTTCGCTGAAAAACAGCAGCGCCTTGCGCCGGCCCTGCACGTCGGCCAGCCACTTCGACGTGTTCTCGATGGCATCCATCGACCGGCGCGCGTTGAACGCCCGCTGCTGGTCGTACGGGTCGCGAATCGACTGCGCGTTCTGCAGCCCCTCGACCGTGCGCCCCCCCGACGGCGCCGGGTCGGAGTCGGACCGGGTCGCGTTATCGAGCCCCGACTCGCGCACGTGGATCGCCAGCTTCTCGGCGCCCGCCGACGGCAGCTTCTGTCCCTGAAAGCGATCGATCGAGGCCTTCAGCAGCTGGCGGTTGTTCGTCAGCTCCTGCCCCGATTCCTGACGACCGCTCGTATACACCACGGCCGCGAGATCGTTCACGCCGAGGTACTGATCGATGAACCGCTTCGCCAGCTCGCGCACGTTGTTGGTACGCGTGACGTAGGTGTGGAGGTCGTCCATCAGAAAGATGTAGATCCGGCCGTCGAAGGTGCGCGTGGTGGCCCGCACGTCTGGCTCGACCGGCACGCCGGCATTGACGGGCGTGAACGGCCGCTCGATCGGCAGATCGACTATCGAGAAGACCGTCGGCGACTGCCGCCGGCCGTCTTCGTAGATCTCGAAGTCGTCTCGTGTCAGGTCCTTGACGAACGCACCCTTCTGATCGGTGACAATCGCGTGGACCTCGACAAAGTTTGTTTCGGCCCTGAACGTGACAGTCGGCTGCTGGCTGCCCGGCGTCGGCGCCTGCGCCGGCGGTTGCTGGGCCGCGACACCGGCGCCAAGAGCCAGAGTCGTGAACAGAAGCACGTATCGACGCATGGTGAAGCTCGTCATGGTGTCGTCTAATCCGTCAGAGAACTCAGTGTAGCCGTTGACCCCGAATTTGCGTACCCACCATAATCGCACACGGATCAGTGGGCAGTGGGCAGTGGGCAGTGGGCGGTGGGCAGTAAGAAGAGGTGTGAGGATGCACACGAAAGCAGCGGTGGCTGGCGCGGTCGTTCTCGGCATGCTGGGCGGCTGGTTGATGACGGGAACCTCGGTCGTCCTTCAGGGGCAGGCGCCACCCAGTGCGGCCTTCGCGGCCGTCGCAGGCGACAAAGGAGGCCTCGACATCACCGGGCCGTACGACGTGGTGGCCAACTGGCCGAAGCCGCTGTCGGCCCTGCCGGGCCACGAAAACTGGACCTGGGGCTCCGTGCAGGGCGTGTTCGCCGAGAGCCCGAACCGCGTCTACATGGTGCAGCGCGGCGAGCTCCCGAAGATGAACCGCCCGCCGGCCCGCGCCATCCCCGACGTCGGCCCGAGCCTCTCGTTTCCGGTCGGCCAGGCCCCCTTCCGCAACGCCTCGCAGGGGCCCACCTCGAGCCCGCCCGGCGCGGGCGGCCCCGGCGCCGACCCGGACGATCCGAAGCAGGCGTGGCCGGGTCGCATGGGCATCGACGCGCGCTGGGAGCACACCATCGTCGTCTTCAATGCCGCCGGCGACATCGTGGAGTCGTGGACGCAGTGGGACACGATGATGCGGCGTCCCCACTCGGTCTACGTCAGCCCGTACGACGCCCAGAAGTACGTCTGGATCGTGGACGACCACAGCCACGCGATTTTCAAGTTCACCAACGACGGCAGGCAGCTGGTCCAGACAATCGGCACACCGGGCAAGGCGGGCTCCGACGCGTCCCACTTCAATCGCCCGACGTTCATGACGTGGCTGCCCGACGGCAGCTTCTTCGTCTCCGACGGGTACAACGGCCACCGCGTGGCGAAGTTCGACAGGGACGGCAGGTTCCTCTGGACCTCCGGCGAAGCCGGCCAGCCCGGCGGAAGGGAAACACGGCTCGGCTACTTCACCACGGTGCACGGCATCGCCGTCGATCCGATGACGCGGCGCGTCTACGTGAGCGACCGCTCGAACCGGCGCATCCAGGTGCTCGACGGCGACAGCGGCGCGCCGATCGACCAGTGGCCGGTGGGCGCGCAGACCAACCTGCAGTACCTCATCATCCCGGCCGACCGCTCGGGCGTCTGGGGATTCACCGACACCACGGCGAAGATCGCGAAGTGGGATTTCAGCGGCCGGCTGCTCTACTCCTGGGGCGTGCTCGGCGATTTCCCCGGCGCGTTCTTCAACATGCACGGAGCGAGCGTCGATCAGGAGGGCAACCTGTACGTCGCCGAGGTCGGCGGCGGCCGGCTGCAGAAATTCCGCCCGCGCGCCGGGGCGAATCCGGCGTATCTGGTGGGCCGGCCGGTCTACGCGGCGTGGAAATAGCGCCACGCAGGGCGGGGGCCGCGGCAGACCCGCCGGCGCGCGAGCCGCGTGCTAGCATCTCTCCACGATTTGCACTGATGCTCCGGGAGGATGTGTATGCGTAAAGGCATTCTGATCGTCGCGGCCGTCGTCGCCGGCATGGCCATCGCGACGCTGTTCGATTTCAGCCAGTGGGTCTCCGCCCAGCAGCGGCCAGCGGCGCCGCGGTTTGCCGCCGTGCCGGGCGAAAAGGGCGGCCAGGATATTTTCGGCGCCTTCGAGGTGGTGCCAGGCTGGCCGAAAGACCTGGCGACGCTGCCAGGCCATCAGGGCTGGACGTTCGGCGCCGGCCAGAGCGTGTTCGCCGAGAATCCCAACCGCGTCTTCGTGCTCGATCGCGGCGAGCTGCCGGCCATCCCTCGTCCGAAGACGCAGCGGCTCGGGCCGAGCATCGTCTTCCCGATCGGCCGGCTCCCCTGGCGCGATGCCACGACGGCCAGCCTGCCGGGCAACGGCGGCACGGGCCAGATCGCCGAGGAAGGCATCCAGGCGTGGGAGCGCGCCGGCAACACGATGGGCGTCGACGCGCGGTGGGAGCACTGCATCCTGATCTTTGACGGTCAGGGGAATCTCATCGAGTCGTGGACGCAGTGGGACAAGATGCTGCAGCGGCCGCACTACGTCGCGATCAGCCCGTACGACCCCGAGAAGCACGTCTGGATCCTGGACGATCACAAGCACGCGATCTTCAAGATGACGCACGACGGCAAACAGATCGTCCAGACGATCGGCACCTACGGCGAGCCCGGCAGCGACGAGAAGCACTTCAACCGGCCGACGTTCATGGACTGGTTCCCCGACGGCAGCTTCGTCGTGGCCGACGGCTACAACGGCACGCGCGTCGTGAAGTTCGATAAAGACGGCAAGTACGTGACGTCGTGGGGCCAGAAGGGGACCAACGGCAGCGACACGCGCCCGGCTTATTTCAACAACGTCCACGGCGTCGCGATCGATCCGAAGACGCGCCGGGTGTTCGTCAACGATCGCGGCAACCACCGCGCGCAGGTGTTCGACGAGAACGGCAAGTTCCTCGACCAGTGGAGCTTCGGCACCGAGCCGTCGGACGTCCACCTGTTCGAGATCTACGACGGCTATCTCTGGGCGTTCGATCGCGGGACGAGCAAGATGCTCAAGTACAGCCTGAACGGCAATTTCATGTACTCCTGGGGCACGTGGGGCGACTTCCCCGGCGGCTTCTGGGGAGTGCACGGCTTCAGCCTCGACCAGGACGGCAACTTCTACACCGCGGCGGTGGACAGCGCCGGGGCGCAGAAGTTCCGCCCGCGCAAGGGCGCGGATCCGAACTTCCTGATGGGCAAGCCGCTGCGCGTCGCGTGGCAGCAGTAAGCCGGCGATCGTTTCTCGCGGGTGTTGCGCTCGGCCCGGCCTCGTTGCTCGTGCAGCGGCGCCGGCCCGAGTTCGATTTCGTCCAGTACCACAACCAGACCGCCGACAGCTCGCTCCACGTCCGGCTCACCGGGATGTGGGACGCGATCCGCAGGGACACCGGCGGGCGCGTGGAGTCCCAGGTCTTCCCGCTCAACAACAACATCCAGGGGAGCGATCCGGCGGCGCTGAAGCTGCTTGCGGCCGGCGACATCCAGTTCTTCACGATCATGGGCGGCCTGCTCAGCGCGATGGTCCCGGTCGCCGACGTGCAGCAGGTGCCGTTCGCCTTCCGCTCGGCGCCCGAGGCCCACCGCGCGATGGACGGCCCGCTCGGCGCGTATCTCGTCGACGAGATGGCCGCCACGGGAATCCATGGCTTCCGCGTCGGCGCCTTCGACAACGGGATGCGCCAGGTCACATCCGCCACCAGGCCGGTGGTGGCGCCGGCCGACCTGAGAGGCATGCGCATGCGCGTGCCGGCCGGCGCGCTGTTCGACGACCTGTTCCGCACGCTCGGCGCCGAGCCGGTCGTCGTCAACAGCATCGACATCTACTCGTCCCTGCAGTCAGGGAAGGTCGACGCGCAGGAGAATCCCCTCGCGCTCGTCGATTCGTACAAGTTGGACGAGGTGGTCAAGTACGTGAGCATGACGAACCACATGTGGTCGGGGTTCAACCAACTCGCGCACCTCCCCACCTGGCAGCGCCTGCCCGACGACGTCAGGACCGTCATCGACGGACACGTCGCCCGCGCCGTGCGGCTGCAGCGCCAGGATCAGGAGGCGGCCAACCAGCGGCTGCGCGCCGAGCTCACGAGGCGCGGCCTGATCTTCAACGACGTCGACCAGGCGCCGTTCCGCCGGACGCTCGGCGGCTTCTACCAGAAATGGAAGGAGCGCCTCGGCACGAAGTGCTGGGCGCTCCTGGAACAGGCGACCGGAACGTCGCTGGCTTGATCGCGAACCACCGCACCACCGAGGCACCGAGAAGACGATCTCAGTGTCCCGGTGACTCGGTGTTCCGTCCTCAGATCAGAAGCTCACCCTGAACCCGAACTGCATGGTCCGGTACTGGCCGGTCTCGGGCTGCTTGTAGTCCCTCCGGCCCTCTTCACTGATCAACGTGAAGTTGTTCGCGTTGAACAGGTTGAAGGCCTCCGCGATCAGGTCGACTCCCGCACGGCCGCCGAGCGGAACGCGCTGCTGGAGCCGCACGTCCACCCGGTTCTCGGCCGGCTGGATGAAGTTGTTCTTCGGCACGATCGTCCCGTTCGGCCGCAGCCGCTGGCTGAAGTCGGAACCCGTTTCGCGCAGGTCGCCGCCATAGAAGCTGTCGTCGCGGATGCCCGAGCCGTGATAGACCAGCCCGCTGACCTGGAAGCCGCCGGCGACTTCCCAGATTCCGTTGAGCACGAAGCGGTGCCGCTGGTCGGCCTCCGAGAGCGCCCACTCGCCCCCCATGTCCGGAGCGGTCTTGAACGGCACCGGCACGAAGCGGTTCGTGGCGGGATCGCCCGTGAACGGCGGCGAGTCGGACTCCCACAGTCCGGACAGCGTGTAGGTCGCCGACGCCTGCCAGCGATTGGCGAGCCGCTTGGTGAAGCTGGTCTGCAGCCCGTGATAGGCGGACTTGCCGAGACGTGTCAGGAGCGAGATGTTGCCCCAGTCGGGGAACGGACGCCGGCTGATGTCGTCAAACGAGTAGTTGGCGCCGGTGGCCGGGTTATAGGTCAGGTTCACGTTGTCGATGATGTCCTTCTCGTTCCGTCCCTGGCTGTAGACGTAGTCCGCCTCGAAGGCCATCGTGTTCCCCATCTGGTGCGCGACGCCGATCGAGTTCTGCCACGTCCGCCCGAGATTGCGCGAGTAGTCCACCGACGACACCAGCTCGTTCAACGAATTCCGCAGGCAGCCAGGCACGCGCCGGACGTTGCAGAAGAGCGACTGGGCCTCCTCGAAGGTCGGCACCGGACGCCCGTTGAACGGGTCGGCGGCAAAATTCGCCCGGCCGTCGTTGGCGAGCTGAATCACCGCCACGCGGCTGTTGCCGACGGTCCACAGCGTGTCCGACGTGATCGGCTCGTAGTAGTAGAGCCCCGACCCGCCGCGCACCACGGTCCGGTCGGTGACCTGGTAGGCAAAGCCGACGCGCGGCTGGTAGTTGTTGGTGTCGTTGGGCCGCCCGGCCTCGAGGAACGGCGCGACAGCCGTATCGTTGGCGCTCGCATTGACGCTCAGGTCCCACCGGAGACCCAGGTTCAGGGTCAGCCGGCTCGTGATCTGCCAGTCGTCCTGCGCCCAGACACCGAACTTGGGCTGGGTGTAATCGAGCGCGAAGTTGCCGATCCCGATGCGGTAGGACCGCACGAAGGGCGAAATCGCCGCGAGGTTCCAGGTGTCCACCTTGAACGGATCCGGGAAGAGCGCTTCGAGATTGGCCGGGAGCCCGTTCCGGGCGTCAATCTCGCCGCCGGCGTACCGGCGGTTGAAGCTGTCCTCCACGCGGTGCAGGTATTCCGCGCCGGTGCGCAGGTCATGCCGGCCGCGCGCCTGATACGAGAACGTCAGGTCGTCGCGGACGCTCGTGGTGTTCTGCGCGCGCCGTCGCGGGTAATTGGTGTTCGGGGTGATGTCGAACCCACGGAAGCGGATGCGCGGCGACCCCGCCGTCACACCGTTGCGCGCCTGCCAGTGGTTCGACCACTGCGTCAGCGCCCCCTGGTTGAAGCCGAACTCGGAATACCCGACCTTGACCTCGTTGACGATCGTGTTGCTGATCACCTGGGTGAGCTCGCCGAGCACTTCGCGGCTGGCTTCGTCCGAGAAGCCCGTCGCGGCCGGGTGATTGGCGTTGCCGGCCCCGAACGGATCGTACCGGCGCCCCTCGTGCCACTTGCCCATGATGCGGTTGTTCGGCGAGAGCTGATAGTCGAGGCGGCCGCCGCCCATCTTGATCGCTTCCTTCCCACTCAACGTGACGTTGAATGTCGGAAACGGCGTCCGCCAGATGCTCGTCTTCGGCGCCCGCTCGTACTCGAAGTTGCCGAAGTAATGCAGCCGGTCGCGCACGATCGGGCCGCCGACCGCCGTACTGAGCTGCTGGTTGTTCATCGGCAGCACGCGATGGACAACGGGATCCTCGGCGTTGAACTTGTCGTCGCGGAAATTGCCGCGGAAGAGGCCCGAGAACGTGTTGGTGCCCGAGCGCGTAATCGCCTTCACCTGCACGCCAGACGAGCGCCCCATCGTGGCGTCGAACCGGTTCGAGATGAACTGGAATTCCGCGATCGAGTCCTGGCTGTAGCGCGGCTGGACGCCGGTGCCGAGATCCTGCGTCACCTGCTGGCCGTCGATGTGCAGCTGGTACTCGCGGACCTCGCCACCGTTGCGATCCGGCAGCGGGTTGTTCTGGTTGCCCGGCGTCGTCCGGCTGCCGGGCGCGAGCAGCGCGAGCGCCATCCAGTTGCGTCCCTGCACCGGCAGTTCCTGCACCTGCGTCGGGTCGATGTTGCCGCCGAGACTCGACGTGTTCACCTCGATGAGCGGCGCTTCCGCCGTGACGGTGACCGTCTCCTGAATCGACGAGGGCTTCATCTGCAGGTCAACGTTGATGGTCTGTCCTACGAGGATCTGCACACCCGTGCGCTGCACCGTCGTAAAACCCTGGAGCTCCGCCGTGATCCGGTAGGCGCCGACACGAGCCGGAATCCGGTACGCGCCGACCCCGTCGGTCACGCCAAGAAATGTATTGCCCGTCGCATCGTTGACCGCCGTGACGGTCACGCCCGGGAGCACGGCTCCGGTGGCATCGGTCACCGTCCCGGTCAGCACCGCATCCTGCGCATACCCCGCGAGCGGGAACGCCAGGACGACAAAGGCGACACGCAGCAACCGCTTCACGAACTCCGCTCTCATAGACCCTCCTGAAGGGAACCTAACCGCAGATGACATCGAAACATGACAACGTATGGGATTCGTACGCCCACCGTCAATCCCGTAGGGACTGGACGAGAACATCGGCGGGCGAACCAATGTGATTGAGCGAGAACTATGCCGTACTTTCTCGTGGAAAAGCGCCTGAAAACCGCGTAACCGCGGCCAGGGCGATCCATAAAACCGGATCGCAGGCTACGGTAACCCGAACGCGAGCAGCACGTTGCCGGGCGTACCGTTCCCGAGACCGACATATCCGGACCCGACAAACAGCATGGCGCCCGCCACGGTCGGACCGGGCGCTCCCATGCCGCCGCCGCGCGCGGCGACGCCGTTGACGGTCGCAAACTCCTGCAGCATGTTGAAACTCCACACCACGCTGCCGTCACCGGAGGCGTGGGCGCGCACGACACCGTCCTGGCCGCCGACGAGCACGACGCCGGGAATGACGCTCAGCGCGGCGGTCACGCCGCGGCGCGGGCCCGGCGGCCGCGGCGGAATGAACCACGTCCGCTGCCCGGTCGCCGGATCGATTGCCGCCACGGTGCCGTTGTCGAGCCCGAAGTAGGCGGTCCGCTCGTCGGCCGCGCCGCCGAACAGAATCTCGGACTCGCCGATCTTCTCCACGAGCGCCGACGTCCAGACGAGCCTGCCGCGCTCGTCGGGGTCGTGCGCGAAGACCTGCCCGCTCTTCTGCCCCGCCAGCAGCAGCCGCCGGCCGTCGGCGAGCGTCTGCAGAATCGGCGCGGCGCCGAAGTCGTAGTCGGGCCCGAGATCTTTCGGGCAGTTCTCCGTGGCATCCTGCCCGCACGCCACGAGCCACGCGTCGTTCTCGTAATCCTGCACCGACCAGAGCACCCGGCCCGTATCCCGATCCAGCGCCATCACCGCGTCGGTCGTGGCGGCCGCCGGTTCGGTGTACGCGTCGCCCGTGGCGACGTACATCGCGCGGTTCCGGGGATCGATCGTCGGCGCGTGCCAGATCGCGCCGCCCGACCCGGTCCAGAGCTGCGTGCCCTTCGAGTTGCGCCTCGACGGCTTCGGCGGATCGGCAATGGCGTAAGTCTTCCAGATCTGGCGTCCGCTCGCCGCGTCGAGCGCGACGATGCTGCCGCGGAACGTGCAGCAGGGATAGTTCAGGCTGCCGCCGGCGGCTTCTTCTCTTGACGAGACCGGGACGTACAGGCGCCCGTCAGCGAGCGTGGGCGAACCGGTGACGACCGCCAGCGGGTGCGGGTCAACGCTGACCTTCCAGATCAGATCGCCGGTGTTGGCATCGACCGCGTACACGTTGGCGCGGATGTCGCCGAAGTAGGCCGCCAGCCGGCCGGGCGAACCGGCCACCACGCCCACACTCACGGCGTTGCGCACCCCGGTGTCGGCCAGAAACGACCAGTGCACGCACCCGGTTGCCGCGTCGAGCGCGTAGACGTAGCCGGTATCGACGCCGACAAACACCCGCCCGCCGACCAGCGTCGGCTGCCCGTACACGGAGGAGACGCCCGGAAAGCCGAACGCCCACTTGAGCGTCAGCCGCGGCACGTCCGCGGCCGAGAGCGTGGTGGCGCGCTGAAAGCGCGCGTTGGTCGCCTCGGGGCTCCACCCGTTCCACGCGGGTCCGGTGGAGGTGCTGGAGAGCCGCGCACCGGTCGTGCAGCGATTCGGCATCGCGCTCGCCGCGCCGCTTTCGCGCGGCGCCAGCTTGCGGCCGCTGATGTACTCCGCCATCGCGCGCTTGACTTCGTCTGAGACGCCTTCGGCGTGGACGCGCATGGCCCCGGTGGTGAGGGCCTGAAGAATCGTCTCGGGCGCCATCCGGCGCACGGTCGGCCACTCGGGCGCGCCCTCGACGGCGGCGGCCGGCCCCCCCGCACCGGGCGTGCGATGGCAGGTCGCGCAGCTCTGGTCGATCAGCCGGATCACGCGCGACGGGGTCTGCGCGGACGCCGCGCCCGGCCACGCCAGGCAGATCACGACCGCCGCTCCCGCCACCATCAGGGTTCGTTGCATGAGACCTCGCACGCGCGCGCGGGATTCACCCGCGGGCTATCTCGACGACTGAATCGTTCTCGCCGTCCGGAACGGGTATCCGGGCGGACCGTTGAGGTAATACGCGCCAAGCGTGGTGATCCTGTCCATGTCCGGATACATCACGCTGATGGCGGGCGCGCGCACGCTCCCGCGCGGCGAGAACCAGATCGCCCCGTCCCGGGTCATCTGGATCTTCGGCGTGTCGGCGTCGAACTGTGGTTTCGGATAGTACAGAAACGTCCCGTCCCGGGGATTGAACCTGCCGATCGCGGCCGACCGGTCCGGCGTCGGCGAGTCGGCGAACCAGACGTTGTCGTCGGCGTCGAACGCCACGTCGTAGGGCTGCGAGCCGGGCCACGGCACCGTGTACTCCGTGAATCTGCCGGTCGTCTGGTCCAGCTTCGCCAGCTTGCCGGGGCGCTTGCCGGCCGCCCAGATGCCGGTCCAGATGTTGTTCTTCGCGTCCACGTTCAGGCGCCGGATATGACTGGGATAGGTCGGCGGCGTGAATTCGGTCCACTGATTGTTCGTCGTGTCGAACTTGGCGAGCTTGCCGCCGCTCCACAGGGCCACCCAGATGTTGTCGTTCCGATCGGCGACGATGCCGTACGGAATGGCGTGCGGCGACGGGATGCGAAACACCGACACCTTGTTCGTCGCGCGCTCCCATTTGCTCAGAGCGCCGCCCATGATCCAGCCGATGTAGATGTTGCCCTTCGAGTCGAGGGCCTGCGACTGCATCCACTTGATGGAGTTGTGCACGGCGTTGTCGGGATCCATCGGAATGAGGCGCTCGAATTTTTCGGTCTTCGGATTGAAGCCGAGCAGCCGCTTCGGCATCGACGGCTGCACGCCGCTGTGCTCGGGCAGCCAGATCATGCCGTCCTGGTCGATGAGCACCTCGTGGATGCCGTTCTTCGGGTCGGGCAGCAGATAGTCCTTCTGGACGCCGGTGCGCGGATCCAGCTTGACCAGCCGGTGCGGATAGCCGCGGTCGGTGAGCCAGACGTTGCCGTCGTTGTCGAAGCGGACGTCCTGCCCGACGCGCCGGCCCCGGTACCCGATGCCGACGTATTCCGGCGCCTGGCTGCCCTGACCGGGCGGGTCTGGCGGCAGGTAGTACTCGATGTACATCGCCTTGCCGAGCGCCGCTTCATCGATCGGGGCTTCTTTCTCCGAACGAACCCCGCGCGGCCTGGCGCCCGGCCCGAAGTTCTTCACCATGTAGGCCAGCAGCTCGGCGCGGTCCTGCCGCGAGAACGGCACGACGGACGTGCGCGGCGACAGCAGCCCTTCCGCGTACGCTCCGGCGTCGCGGCTGTTGAGCGTGCTGCCGACCATGTGGTCGATCCGCGCGTTCCAGACCGCCTCGGTCGCCGGACGCGCCGGCAGGAAGTTCTCGCCGTGGCACATCATGCAGACCTGTTCGGCCACGGCCTTCCCCGGCCCCGGCTGGTAGATCTCGTCGTAGGCGGCAAGCGCGATCGGCCCGCCCGGCCCGGCCGACTCCCCTTCGAGCGACACGTCGGCCACGGCCACGTTCTGACTGCTCGACGCGCCCAGCGACACGTTCACCCGCGGGTTATCGCCGGCTTTGAGCGACAGCTTCTGCACGTCCGACCGCAGCCCCCGGGCCGCGACGCTCAGTTCGTAATTGCCGGGGAAGAGCGACACCGCCCGGAACTGGCCCGCAGCCGTGAAGACCATGTACATGATCTGCTTGTCCACGTTGCGGAGGTAGACCTGCGCGCCCTTGAACGGTGCGGGTGAGGTCACCGTGCCCGACAGCCGCGCCATGCCCGCGGGCGCCGCGGCTCGTCCGGGCGTCGTCTGGAGAGCGGCGGCCTCGCCGCTGACACCGAACGACGCGTAACCGATCGCCAGGCTCGCGGTCGATGCTGCCAGGATCATCTTCCAAGCGCTCATATCGCCCTCCTTTGCCGCTGCACGTCGCCCGCGATTATAGGCCCTGTGGCGTCTCAATTACGCTGCGTGCTATCCTCCCGCGCGCCTCGTCACGCGCCACGCGTCGGCAGCCCTGGCAACGTTCAATCGGAGGTCACCTCATGCGTACGGCGCCGCTGTTCCTCGCGCTCATCGTCGGTCTGGTCGGGCTGTCCTCGCCGGGCCGCCTGCTGCAGGCGCGCCAGGGTGCGCCCGGACGCGCCGCCGGGGGCGCCGTCGACCGCGGCTCGGTCAGCATGGGCGAAGCAACCGACCGCCGGGCGGTCAAGGGGGTCCCGCCGGCCTGTCCGAATCCGGTGATGGTCCAGCCCGATGTGTTCCCGGTCCAGGTCGGCACCGTGACGTCCGAGGACGGCAAGAAGTGGGTAGTCCCGGCGCCGGTCACCGAGGGCGCCGTCGCCCCCGATGTCTACGACACCTGCATCGGCACCGGAGACAACCCCGGCTACCTGTCGCAGCTGCAGACGGTCGTCATCGACAAGGACGGCGTCGAGATCACCGGCTACATCCATGCCGACAATTACTTCGAGCTGTACGTGAACGGCCGGTACGTCGCGCGCGACTCGATCCCGATGACGCCGTTCAACACGAGCGTCGTGCGCTTCCGGGCCCGGTATCCGATGACCTACGCGATCATGGGCGTCGACTGGGAGACGCACGGCGGCGTCGGCATGGAGTACGCCCAGTACAACGTCGGCGACGCCGGGATGATCGCGTACTTCAGCGACGGCAACGGCACGCATACCGACTGGCGCGCCGAAACGTTCTACGTCGCGCCGCTCGACGATCCGAACTGCGTGCGTGTCACGGCCGCGGGGCGTGATTCGAGCTTCTGCTCGCAGGCGGTGCGCCCGGTGTGCGCGCAGAAGGATCCCAAGGAGTGCAAGGCGCTCCACTTCGAGATTCCACCGGACTGGACGTCGCCGAAGTTCAGCGACGCGCGCTGGCCGGCCGCCATCTTCTGGCGGCCCGAGGAGGTCACCAATCAGCCCGCCTACGTCAATTACGCGAAGCTGTTCGGGGATGCCGAGTTCATCTGGACGCGCAACCTGCACCTCGACAACCTGGTGCTCGCCCGGTACACGGCGAAGGGTCCGCGCAGGAA
>JACQZV010000184.1 GCA_016213695.1 Acidobacteriota bacterium
CTCGAGCTGACCGCCGACGCGCTCGATCTGCTTGCGGACTATGACTGGCCGGGCAACGTTCGCGAGCTGGAAAACGTGATCGAGCGCGCCGTCGTGCTCACGTCGAAGGCCCGCATCGGCGCCGATCTCGTGCCGGAGCACGTACGCGCGTCGCCGCCTTTCCACATTCCGCGGTTTGTCGTGCCGCCCGAAGGCATCTCGTTCAAGGATGTCATCACCAGCGTGGAAAAGCGCCTGATCGAATCGACGCTCGACGCGGCCGGTGGCGTGCAGAAGCGCGCGGCCGAACTGCTGAAGATCAAGCCGACGACGCTGAACGAGATGATCAAGCGCCATGACATCGGCCAGCGGCGGAAGAAGAACGGGACGACGGAGCCTGCGGCCGGGCAGGAGGCCAAGCCGGTGGTGTCCCGCTCGCGGCAGGTGTTCCCCGGCGCCGAGCTCACGCGGCGGGAGTAGACGTCCCTCTCGTCCGGCGTCCGCCGGATCGTCGGCACTCGCAGAGTGCCAGCGCATCGCCCGACATCACCACGCGCACGTCCACGAAGCCGGCCCCCCGCAGCGCCTGCAGCTGTTCCGCTGCCGTCATGAATAACGCGGTGCTGCGCGCCGAATCGTCTTCCGGCGTGCGGTCGCACATGAGAAACAGGCCGCCCGGCGTCAGTAGATCGTGAATCTGGCTGTACAGCCGCGGCACGCGCCGTTTGTGTCGCACTTCGTGTACCGCCTGCATCGAGACGACGGCGTCGAAGAGGCCCTGCACGCTGCCCGCCCAGCCTTCCGAACGGAAATCGCCGAGCGCGAACGTTGCGGCGGCATATCGTCCCACCCGTGCGCGGCTCATCTGGAGCATCGGCTCGGAGACGTCAAAGAGCGTGTAGCCGGCAAGATGCGGGCAGTGTGCCAGGACCCGCTCGGCGAGAAAGCCGGGTCCCGAGCCAAGCTCGAGGACGCGCGCCGCGCGTGGCAGCCGGGCGAGCTGCGCGACGACGACGGCGCGAACCCTGACCCGGAGGGGCCGCCTGCGGTCGGCGGCGTCCGCCCAGGCCTTCGCCTGAACGGGATCCCGCAGGTCCTCGCTGCAGGGAACGTCTGGCGCGGCGTCGAGCGGATCGGTCGGCACCGGCGCAAGGCTACGATCGCCGAACGCGCATGACAAGCCGTTCGAAGCGGCCCAGCACGGCGTCCCATCGATGGTGCTGGCGCACGTATCGACGGCCGTTCTCGCCGAGGCGTTCCCGCAGTCGCGTATCGGTCATCAGCAGCCGCAGGGCCTCGCTGAACTCGTCGCCGTTCGCGTAATACAGGCCCGCATTCGCGCGGCGGCAATGATCGACCGCGGCGTCGTTGCGCGCGCTGGCGAGCACGGGGGTTCCGACCGCAAAGCTCTCGAGCACCGCCGTGGCGAGCAGGTCGTCCGGCTCCGGGGCCAGCGCGACGTCCGCCGCTTCATACGCGGTCATCCGCTCGCGCTCGGGCAGCACGCCGGCGAGGCGGACCTGCGGCTGCTCCGGTACGTTCATCAGCTTGGCACCCATGAGCACGAGCGACGTGTCGCCGTCGCCGGCGGAATACCGATGGAAGTACTCCAGCATTTCCTCGCAGCCGTTGTCCGGCTCGACCCGGCCGCCGTACAGCGCGAAGGGGCCGTACAACCGGTGCCGCCGACGGAACGGAATGCCTCGCCCGGCCAGGTACTCAGCCGGTGCGTCGCGATCCGGCGGCGCGTCGCCCGTCGGCTCGTCTGCATCGGCAATCTCGTCGGCCGGGTCCTGCTGGTGCCGCGGATACGTCTGCTGCGCCGGCGCCTCGATTCCGATGCCGACGAGCTCCTCGATCGCCGACACGCCGAGGAAGCGGCGCACGAGCGGCCGTTCGCCTGCCGACAGGTAGCCGATCGCACGGACCGAGCCCAGGACCTCCGGCCAGAGACCGAACCGGAGCGCCGGATCCAGATGCAGGCACGGGAACAGCACGCTCCGTTCCGGGGCGGCGGCGACGCCGAGCACCGTCGTCGCGTGGTACAGAGAGAAGAACACGAGCGCGTCGTACGCCCGGTGCTGGCGCTTCAGGTACTCGAGGAGCGCCGGCGATGTCGGGCCGAGCCGGCGAACCCAGTCCTGTTCCTCCGCCTGGCTGTGCGGCGTGGCGGACAGGCGTGCCGAGAGCTGCAGAAAGCCCGCCCGGTCGTGGGCCTGGTTGACCGCAAAGCGGCGTACGAGAATGCCCCGCACGCGGTCGGCCCCCTCGGAATACTCGTTCTGCCACGTCCGCGCATCACGGGCGCAGGTGGTCAGCACGTCGACCTCGTGCCGGTCGCTCACCTGCTCGGCGATCAGGCGGCACGCATGTTCGGGACCGTGGGCGATCTCGGCGCCGTATCTCGGTGTCACGAACGCGAACTTCATGCGCGGACGCTCCACTCCTGCACGTCGTCGAACACCGGCCCGGAAGGGAGGTCTCCGACCACGTCGATGGCCGCCGGCACGTTGGCGCGACGCCGCGACCGCCAGCCAGGGAGCGGCTCCATCGGCCGCGCGGCGGGCATCGACGCCAGACGTTCGAACATGTCGAGGTACTTCCCTTCGATGACGGGCCAGCTGTAGTGGCTGGCGACGTAGTCGCGGCCGGCGCGGCCCAGGGCATCGGCGAGCGCCGGATCGTCGAGCAGGCGATCGAGCGCCGCCTCGAAATCGCCCGCCGATTCGTAGTACAGCCCCGCGTGGCTCCGCAGGCAGTGGCCGAGCAGCACGTCGCACCGTGCGTTGGCGAGCACGGGACGGCCGAGCGCCCACGATTCGAGCGCCACCATGGACAGGCTTTCGTAGTACGACGGCATCACGAGGGCCTCCGCCGCGGCCATCACGTCGAACTTGTCCCGGTCGGTGATGTACCCGAGGTGCCGGATGCGCGGGTGCGCGGGGATCTCGAGCTCGCCCTGTCCGACGAGCACCAGGTCGAGCGCGCGTCGTGAGGTGTCGAGGTAGCGCAAGTAATAGTCGAACAACTGCGCGCATCCCTTGTTGGCGTCGATGCGCCCCACATAGACCATGAATCGATCGTGCAGGCCGAACTGCCGCCTGGCCCGCAACGGCTCGGGCGCCGGAGGGATGGCCGACCCGACACCCACGACGACGCCCGGCACGTCGTCGTTGCCGGAAACCGCATTGATGGCGGCCCGTTCCTCCTCCGAGTTGTACATGATGGCCCGCACGCCACGAAAGATCGGCTGAAAGATCGCCAGGCCGAGCGCCGGTTCGCGCTCGGCGGTCGGGACGAGCACGGCCCGGTCCGGCACGGCCCGCGCCCCGTAATACGCCTGGTAGTACCGGACGCTGAAGAGCAGGACGAAGTCGAACTCGGCGGCCGACCGGCGCAGACGCGTGACGAGCGCCGGGCTGACGGGCCCTTCGCTGTCCAGCCAGTCGAGCTCTTCCTGCAGCGTATGCGCGCGCCCGAACACCCGCCGCGACCGGATGCCGAAATCCTCCAGCCGGCGTTCACGCACCACCGGAAACCGTTCGACGGGGACGCCGTTGACCTCCTCCGTGCCCGGGGGAAACTCATTGCGCCACGTGAGGTAGTCGCGGGCGCATGTCGTGAGCACATGGACGCCGACGCGGGACGACAGCCGCTCCGCCATGTACCGCGCGTGCAGTTCGGCGCCGCCGCTGACGTCCACGCCGTATCGCTGAACCACGATGGCAATATTCAGGCGTCATTCCTCCGGGCGGTCGGTGTCCGCGTGCTCGACGGTCTCCAGGAAAGGCTCGTGTGGCGCCGCCGGCGACTCGGTCGGCGGCGGCGGCAGCAGC
>JACQZV010000191.1 GCA_016213695.1 Acidobacteriota bacterium
CTGCTCCACGACCTCCTTCCCCTCGCGCAGCTCCACGCTCCCCGTCACCACCGTCCCGCGCCCCGAAATCGAGAACACGTCTTCAATCGGCATCATGAACGGCTTGTCGATCTCCCGCTCCGGAATCGGAATCGCCGAGTCGAGCGCGTCCATCAGCTTCAGGATCCCCGCCACCCCGTCGGCGTCCCCCTGCAGCGCCTTCAGCGCGCTCACCCGCACCACCGGAATGTCGTCCCCCTTGAACCCGTAGCTGGTCAGCAGTTCCCGCACTTCCAGCTCCACCAGGTCCAGCAGCTCCGCGTCATCGACCGCATCCACCTTGTTGAGCGCCACCACCAGATGCGGCACGTTCACCTGCCGCGCCAGCAGCACGTGCTCCCGCGTCTGCGGCATCGGGCCGTCGGTCGCACTCACCACCAGAATCGCCCCGTCCATCTGCGCCGCGCCCGTGATCATGTTCTTGATGTAGTCGGCATGCCCCGGGCAGTCCACGTGCGCGTAGTGCCGGTTCGCCGTCGCATACTCCACGTGACTCGACGCAATCGTCAGAATCTTCGTGTCGTCCCGCCGCCCCTGCGATTCCGACGCCTTCGCCACCTCGTCATACGGCACATACTTCGCCCACCCCTTGTCCGCCGCCACCTTCGTCAGCGCCGCCGTCAAGGTCGTCTTCCCGTGGTCGATGTGCCCGATCGTCCCCACGTTTACGTGCGGCTTCGACCGATCAAATTTCTCTTTCGCCATCTAACGCTCCGTCGTTGACGTTCGGCCGGGTCCGCCTCGCGGCACCAGGCCTACGTACGTGGGGCGGGGCCCGCGGAGCCTCATGGCTGCGCGACGCAGACCCGCCGTGGTCATTTCGTCCCCTGAATCCGTGCGACCACTTCCTCGCTTACGTTCTGCGGCGCCTGCTCGTAGCGGTCGAAATGCATCGAGTAGGTGGCGCGTCCCTGCGTACGCGAGCGCAGATCGGTCGCGTACCCGAACATCTCCGACAGCGGCACCCGCGCGTTGATGATCTGCGTGCCGCCGCGATCCTCCTGCGCCTGGATGCGGCCACGCCGGCTGGCGAGATCGCCCATCACATCGCCCATGTAGTCTTTCGGCACCACGACCTCGACCCGCATCACCGGCTCGAGCAGCACCGGCTTGGCCTTCTTCGCCGCGTCCTGAAACGCCATCGAGCCGGCAATCTTGAACGCCATTTCCGATGAATCGACGTCGTGGAACGACCCGTCGTACAGCTCGATCCGGACGTCGTCCACGGGATAACCGGCCAGAATGCCGCGCGTGAGCGCTTCGCGAATGCCCTGGTCGATCGGCTTGATGAATTCCTTCGGAATCGAGCCGCCGACGATTTCGTTCTCGAACACGTAGCCGCTTCCCGGCTCCGCGGGATACAGATGGATCTTCGCGTGGCCGTACTGGCCCCGACCGCCGGTCTGGCGGATGTAGCGGCCCTCCCCGTCGGCGGGCCGCGTGAGCGTCTCCTTGTAGGCCACCTGCGGCTTGCCGACGCTTGCCTCGACGTTGAACTCGCGCTTCAGGCGGTCGACGATGATCTCGAGGTGCAGCTCCCCCATGCCGGCGATGACGACCTGGGCCGTCTGCTCGTCGGTCTTGACCCGGAACGTCGGATCCTCGGCCATCAGCTTCGCCAAGCCCTGGCCGAGCTTTTCCTGGTCGCCCTTCGTCTTGGGCTCGATGGCGAGCGAGATGACCGGCTCGGGGAAGTCCATCGATTCGAGCAGGACCGGCTTCTTCTCCTCACACAACGTGTCACCGGTGCTCACCTGCTTCAGACCCACCGCAGCCGCGATGTCGCCCGCGTAGACCTCTTTGATCTCCTCGCGCTTGTTCGCGTGCATCTTGAGGAGACGGCCCACGCGCTCGCTCCGGCCCTTGGTCGTGTTGTAGACGGATGACCCGGTCGTGAGCACGCCGGAATACACGCGGATGAACGCCAGCTGGCCGACAAACGGGTCGGTCATGATCTTGAACGCCAGCGCCGCGAACGGGGCGTCGTCGGAGGCCGGACGCTCGACCAGCGTATCTTCCTTCGCGCGCGGATCGAGGCCCGTCATCGCCGGGATGTCCACCGGCGACGGGAGGTAATCGACGACGGCGTCGAGCAGCGGCTGGACGCCCTTGTTCTTGAACGCCGAACCGCAGATGACGACCACGAACGGGCACGATTCCTGGCGGACCGAGTGAATCACGCGCTTGCGCAGGACGCCGCGAATCTCGTCGTCGGTGATCGGCGTGCCGTGGAGGTACTTCTCGAGCAGCGCATCGTCGTGCTCGCTGACCTTCTCGATCAGCTTCTCGCGATACACCTTCGCTTCCGCGAGCATGTCGGCCGGAATGTCCGACTCGACGGAGTCGGCCCCCATCGTTTCGTCCGTGTACGTGATCGCCTTCATCGTCACGAGGTCAATCACACCGCGGAATTTGTCTTCGCTGCCGATGGGCAGCTGAATCGCCACGGGATTGCTGCCCAGCTTCGACTCGATCTGATCGAGCGTCTGCTTGAAGTCGGCGCCGACCCGGTCCATCTTGTTGACGAAACAGATGCGGGGCACGCGGTACTTGTCGGCCTGGCGCCAGACGGTCTCGGACTGCGGCTCCACGCCCGAGACCGCGTCGAACACCGCAACGGCGCCGTCGAGCACGCGCAGCGACCGCTCGACTTCAGCCGTGAAATCGACGTGCCCCGGCGTGTCGATGATGTTGATACGGGTGTCGCGCCAGAAGCAGGTGGTGGCAGCCGACGTGATGGTGATGCCGCGCTCCTGCTCCTGCTCCATCCAGTCCATGACGGCCGTGCCCTCATGCACTTCGCCGATCTTGTACGTAATCCCGGTGTAGAAGAGGATCCTCTCCGTCGTCGTGGTCTTGCCGGCATCAATGTGGGCCATGATGCCGATGTTCCGTGTCCGTTCGAGCGGCGTCTGCCTGGGCATTGCGGGTTCCGTATTCGGGCTTCGGGCTACCAGCGATAGTGCGCGAACGCCTTGTTGGCCTCCGCCATGCGGTGGGTGTCCTCGCGCTTCTTCACCGCGCCGCCGCGCAGGTTCGACGCGTCGAGCAGCTCGTTGGCCAGCTTCTCCTGCATCGTCTTGCCGTCGCCACGGGTCCGCGCAAAGCTGACGAGCCAGCGGATGCTGAGCGACATGCGGCGGTTCGGATTGACTTCCACCGGCACCTGATAGTTCGACCCCCCGACGCGGCGCGACTTTACCTCGAGGCTCGGCTTGACGTTCTCGAGCGCCTTCTTGAACACCTTGAGCGGGTCGTCTCCCGTACGCTCCTTGATGATGTCGAAGCTCTTGTAGAAGATCCCCTCCGCCACACTGCGCTTGCCGTCCGACATCACGGTGTTGATGAACTTGCTGACCAGCGTGCTGTTATACAGCGGGTCTGCCGCGAGTTCGCGCTTCGGAATTTCTCGTCTGCGGGGCATATTCGGCTCTTCCTCGTATCGGCCTTACTGCTTCGGCCTCTTGGCGCCGTACTTCGACCGTCCCTGTTTCCGTCCCTGCACCCCGACCGCGTCGAGCGTGCCTCGCACCACGTGGTAGCGCACGCCGGGCAGGTCCTTCACGCGGCCCCCACGAATGAGCACGAGCGAGTGCTCCTGCAGGTTGTGGCCGACGCCGGGAAGATAGGTCGTCACCTCGATGCCGTTGGTCAGCCGGACACGCGCCACCTTGCGAAGCGCTGAATTCGGCTTCTTCGGCGTCTGCGTGAAGACGCGCACGCAGACACCGCGCTTCTGCGGGCTGACCTGCAGGGCGGGACTCTTCGTCTTGGCGACGATCTTCTTTCGTCCCTGGCGAACGAGCTGACTGATAGTCGGCATAGCCCTCAACAGCGGCGAAGGGGCGAACGGATCACCCACACGCGCCACGGCAAAACCACGCACACGGTCGCGAGCCTTGCAGACCGGATCGCACCGCGATCCGGCCAGACAGCCCCGGCCGGACGATCCGCTCCCGCGAACCGTCCTGCGCGTTCCAGGCCTGAAGAGCGGCGCCGCCATCACAGCCGGCGATGCCGCAACTGGCACCTGGAACTGAAACCCTATCGATGTGAGACGCGGGGGCAGGCAGGCACTCCGACGGCCTGACCCGCCCGCGAAAGCGGGCCTGTCGACCCCTTCCATGCGGTTGAGGCTAGATAGGGTGTCCTAGCCCCAAGAGAACCTGACGAATATACCACGCAAATCGGAGAACCCGCAACCGTACGCGGGCCCTCGCCAGCACCGCGGCAACGAGGTCCCGCCGTCTCTTGCCCGCCGCTCCAGCCCGCAGTCAGGCGGTCCCGACGCGGGTACCAAGCATCGCGATGATCATCGTTAATTACAAGATAATAATGACGTTAGGGCACTTGCAAGTAGTCTATCAGTGCGTCATCGCGTGCAGCAGGACGTCGATGCCGAGCGCATATCCATTCGGCGAGAACTGATAGAAGAACCCGGGGTCCTCGCCTTCACGCTCCCATGAATCGGCGACGTCGGTGTTGTGCGTCATGACCACCATGATGCGGCCGTGGTCGTCGCGAATCGCGCGCAGGTGCGCGTCGATGCTGTCGGCGCCGCGCTCCGACGTCGTCTGCCCGCCCACGCCGCGCCAGAACTGGATGTTGGTGATCTGCGGCACCTTGGCGACTTCAAACATGCTCCGCAGCATCGGATCGCCGAGCGGTACGTCCTCGATCGGGTACTGAGCCGGCGGGAGGACCTTGGCGATCTCGCTCGACCACTGGCGCCACGCCATCGTGCCCCAGAAGTCGTCCACCCAGAGAAACCCGCCCTTCAGCAGATACGCGCGCAGCCGCTCGCTTTCCGCGGCGCTGAACCCGACCGTGCCGACATCCGAGGCCATCGTCAACGGACAGTTAAAGAGCGCGTCGTCAGTCAAACGGACCACGAAATAGTTCGGCCGGCCGTCATCACCGTGGCTGACCCTCGTCTTGGTCAGCTCGGAGAGCCGCGTGGTCAGGTTGATCTCAGCAAACGGGTAGTCGGTCTGCCACCCGATGCCCATCGGCTCGACGCGCACGCTCCGGTACGCCACGCGGCAGACAACGAACCCGGCGTCGGGCATGTGCTGGGGCGCGTAACGGGCTGCCAGGCTGCCCTCGCGAAACCTGTAGCCCTGGGCGTGCGCTCCGGCGGCGGCCGCAACAACGCCAACGGTGGCCACCGCCAGGCGCAGCGCCGCGCGGGCCCGGTTCATACCGGGAGTCTACCGCAGACGTAGCCGGTATACGATGCTCGGCGACCCGAGAACCGAGGGACACCGTGAATCAGTCTGGAGATGCCGGTCCGCTTGCCGGAATGACTGTCGTCGATCTCAGCCGCGTCCTGTCCGGACCGTACTGCACGATGCAGCTCGCCGACATGGGCGCGCGCGTGATCAAGATCGAGCGGCCAGGCGCCGGCGACGACACGCGCGCCTGGGGACCGCCGTTCGTCAACGGCGAGAGCGCGTATTTCCTGAGCATCAACCGCAATAAGGAAAGCGTCACGCTCAACTTCAAGCACCCGGAAGGGCGGCGGCTCCTGGACGCGCTCATCGCCCGCGCCGACGTCCTCGTGGAAAACTTCCGCCCCGGGACGCTGGACGAGATGGGACTCGGATACGAGGCTCTGCACCGGAAGCACCCGCGGCTCGTCTACACGTCGGTGTCGGGGTTCGGCCACACCGGTCCGCTGCGCGAGCGGGCGGGGTACGACGCCGTGCTGCAGGGCGAAGCGGGAATCATGAGCCTCACCGGTCCGCCCGATGCCGGCGGCTATAAAGTGGGCATCGCGATCGCGGATCTGGCGGCCGGCCTGTTTGCGGCGCAGGGAACGCTGCTCGCGCTCTTCGCACGCGAGCGTACCGGCCGCGGCCAGCACGTCGACGTGGCCATGCTCGATTCGGTGGCGGCGCTCCTCACCTATCAAGCGGGGATCTATTTTGCCGAGGGCGCCCCGCCGCGGCGATTCGGCAACGCCCACCCGACCGTCGCGCCGTACGAAACCTTCCAGGCCAGCGACGGCGAGGTCGTGCTCGCCGCCGGCAACGACGACCTCTGGCGGAAGTTCTGCACGGTCGCCGGCCTCGAGGCGCACGCCGCCGACCCGCGCTTTGCGACCAATCGCGACCGCGTGCGCAACTACGACGCGCTCCGCCCCATCGTGGCAGGGGCGTTCCTGCAGCGGACGCGCGCCCAGTGGCTCACGGCCCTCAACGACGCCGGGATTCCGGCGGGACCGGTTCGAAACCTGCACGAAGTACTGACCGACGCGCAGCTGCTGGCGCGGGACATGATCCACCGGCTCCAGCACTCCGTGGCGGGCCCCGTGCAGGTGCTGGGCACGCCGGTCAAGCTGTCAGAGACCCGCGGGGCCGTGCGATCGGCGCCGCCGGCGCTCGGCGAGCACACCGACCAGGTCCTGACCGCCGACCTGGGCCTCTCGCCCTCCGACGTGGCGGCGCTGCGCGCGGGGGGCGTGCTGTAGGCGCGCGCCGGCCGCCAGGCGTCGCGTTTACGCCGCGAACAACGCGGCCACGTCGGGCTTGAGGACCTTGCCGACCGCGTTCCGCGGCAGCGCGGACACGGTGCGCATCGCCCGCGGCACCTTATAGGGCGCCAGCCGATCTCTTGCCCATTGCTGGAGCTCGTCGAGCGACAGCGCGGCGCGCGGGCGAAGCTCGATGGCGGCCACGACCCGTTCGCCCCACTCCTCGTCCGCGACGCCCACGACCGCACACTCCTCGATCGCGGGATGCAGGCGCAGCACCTCCTCGATTTCGAGCGCCGAGACCTTGTAGCCGCCGGTCTTGATGATGTCGATGCTGGTGCGGCCCAGCAGGCGATACATGCCGTGTTCCAGGACCGCGGTGTCCCCCGTCCGGAACCAGCCGTCGCGAAACGCCGCCTGGGTGTCCGCGGGACGCCCCCAGTACTCGAGAAACACGAGGGGCCCGCGCACCTCGATCTCGCCGGGCGTTCCCTCCGGCACCAATCGACCGGATTCGTCCACCAGCCGCACCTCGACGTCCGGCATCGGCGTGCCCACGGACCCCGCGCGGCGCTTTCCGCGCAACGGGTTGGAGAGGATCATGCCGGTCTCGGTCATGCCGTACCGCTCGAGCAGCGTCTGCCCCGTGATCTCGCGCCAGCGCGCCAGCGTCTGCACCGGCAGCGCCGCCGACCCGCACATCATCAGCCGAGTGCGGCGCGCGCCGTCGGACCAGGCCCGCCGCACGTCGGGCTCCGCCGCGTCCCATGCGGCCAGCAGCCGGTGGTAGATCGTCGGGACCGCGGTGAACACCGTGATCTCGCCAGACCCAAGGCGCGCCCACACGGTCGCCGCGTCAAAGGCCGGCAGGATTTCGCACGTGGCGGAGACCGCGCACGCCGAGAGCAGCCCGTTCACGATGCCGTGCGCATGATGGAGCGGCAGCGTCAGCAGGAGATGATCCGACGGGCGCCAGTCCCACGCTTCGATCATCGCGCTCACCTCCGCGCCGAGAATCGCATGCGTCGTGACGACCCCCTTGGGCCGCGCCGTCGTGCCGCTGGTGTAGACGATCATGGCGCGGCGGGTCGGGCCGAGGTGCGGCAGTTCGCGGCGGGGCGGCGCGTCGAGCGCCTCGCCGACCCGCAGACACCGCGCGCCCGCCGCCGCCCCGAGCGGCACCAGCGTCGCGGCGAACGCGTCATCGGCGATGAGGCAGGCGGCGCCGGCGTCCCGGATGGCGTAGTCGAGCTCGGGCGGCGGATGAGACACGGCGAGCGGCACCGCGACGCCCCCCGCATGCCAGATACCCCGCTGGACCGCCGCATAGGCGAACCCCGGGGTCACCAGAAACGCGACGCGCGCCTCATGGAGATCGTCGGCCGACTGGAGCAGCGCCGAGGCGACCTGTCTCGACGCGCGATCGAGATCACCGTAGGTGTGGCTGCGGCCCCCTGAAATAATGGCAACGCGGTCCTCGTTCATAGGGATAATTGTGCGGTCTATGCCTCTGCTCGATCCCGGCCGCAAAGCCCCCGCCTTCGCGCTCACCGATCAGGACGGCACGAAGCACCGCCTGTCCGATTATGCCGGGCGCTTCCTCATCCTGTACTTCTATCCGAAGGATGACACGCCCGGCTGCACGCAGGAGTCCTGCGATTTTCAAGCGGCGCTGCCGCGGCTCACGCGCCGCGACGCCGTCGTCCTCGGCGTCAGCATCTTGGACGAGGCGAGCAAGGCGAAGTTCGCCGCGAAGCACGGCCTCACGTTCCCGTTGCTCGCCGACGCCGACCACGAGGTCGCCGGGAAGTACGGCGTGTGGCAGAAGAAGTCCCGGTACGGCCGCTCGTACATGGGCATCGTCCGGACGACGTATCTGATCGGACCCGAGGGAACAGTCGTCCGGCGGTGGGACAACGTCAAGGTCGACGGACACGCGGCCGCCGTCGCCGCCGCGCTCCCCTGAGGCGATTCGCTCAGTTCACGGCCGGCGTGTCGCCTTTGCGGATCCGGTCGCGCGCCTTTTCCACCTCGCGGTGGAACACGAAGAGCCGGTCGGCGTTGCCGTCCGGATCGGTGAAATTGAACTGCCGCCCCTTCGGGAGCTTCACGCGCAGGTTCTTGGCCAGGTAGTCCACCTGGAACGTCTCGAGGTCGGCGAGCGGCGCCGCAAACGCGTCGTCGCGGTTGCTCGTTTCGTAGCGCAGCCCCTGCGGCGTCGCCACCAGACGGCCCCGGCAGGATCCGACGCCGTGCCGGTGCACCACGTCGATGTGGGAGTCGAGCCGGACTTCCCGAAGCTTCACCACGATCTCGCGCTCACCGGCCGCCACCTCGATCGGCATCGCCACGCTGTCGAACCCCTCAGCCGCCACGTTGAGCTGATGCGTCCCCGGCGTGATGTCCTCGGCGACCGCCGGCGCGGCGCCGACGAACCGCCGGTCGATAAAGACCTGCGCGCCCGCCACGTCCGCGGCGATTCTGAGCCGTCCCAGCGTGGGGGCGGCCGGTTCCGCGGCGGGCGCTGCCGGCGCCGCCTCAGCGGCCGGCGGTGGCGGCGGCTCGGCCTTCTCCCGGCGCGGCGCCGGCTCGCTCGGTGCCGGGGCGGCGCCGCGCGCGGGCGCCGGGGCACGCGACCGGGCCGATGCCCGTGGCGTCGAGACCGGTTGTGGTTCCTCTGGTGAGGGCTGCGAGACGACGAAGAACAGGACCGAGCCGCCGACGAGCACGGCTGCGACCAGAGCGACGACGAGGACGCGACGATTCACGGCGAAATACTAGTCCGGCAGCAGGCGTTCGTAAACCATCCGGCCGGCGCTATCGCCCTTTCCGCCGGGCGGCGGCAATGGCGGCCAGAGAGGCGCCCGCGATGACGCCGCTCGCGAGCAGTCCCACCGTGTCACCCACGCGAAACCCCTGGGCAAACGTCGCGACGCCGGCCAGCGCGACGATCAGCACGAGAACGGGGACCGAACGCGTCGTCACGTGGACACTAAGATTAGAACATCCTCCAGGGCCAGACATACAGGGGATAGGCGTACGCGTCGCTGGCAGACGGCTCGCGGTGACCCGCCGTCCGTTGCGCCGCCTCCTCGCGCTGCGCCGCCGGCCACCTGTGTTCCGCGCCGGCGTAGGACGGCGTGTCGAGAACCGGGGCGTAGAATTTTTCAAGAATCAGGTTCTCGCGCCAGGCGGCGCGCGCGTCGCCCGCCTCCCAGGTCTCATTGCGGCGCCGGACGTGCCAGAGCCCTTCGGTGAGGTACTGATCCTCGCGCGACAGCCGCCGCTGGACGAGCGGCGGGTCCGTGCGCCAGCGCGCGGTGCGCTCCCGGGCCGCCGCCGCCAGTTCCGTCCCGGTGTAGCGCGAGCGGAACGAACCGACCTCCGCCTCGGTGACGTCACGGCCGACGTGCACCGTCTGGAAGAACAGCGCAAAGACGGCGGCGGCGGCGACCATCCAACGGGCCAGCCGCATCGCCGACTCGCGTCCGAGCATGACGGTCCACCGCGCCGGCGGATCGAGCGCGACGGCAAACAGCAGGCCGCAGCCGCTGGCGATCACGTTGAGCGCCACGTCTCGCGCCTCGCCCGCGCGAATCGGGATGAACCACTGAAACCATTCGTCCACGGTGCCGACAATCGCGCCCGCCATCAGGGGCGGCAGGACGATCGACGATGCGTCGCCGGCCGGCCGGCCGTCAGCCTGGGCCAGCGCGCGGGACCACAGCCAGCCGAGCAGGCCGTATTCCACGAAGTGAAAACTCTCGGCGAAGCTGAGGTCGTCGGCGGCCGTGTAGCCCGCCCCGATTGCCAGCCCCAGTCCCAGGGCGGCGTATCGCAGCGGACGCCGCTCGCGGATGCGGGCAAGCGCCCAGACGAGCGCCGCCAGCACCGGGCCCGCGGTGGCGGCGATACCGAGCGCGCGGACGTGCCGGGGCCAGGCGTCCGCGATGGCCGTGAACAGTTGCTGGGAATAGGGCGCGGAGAGGATCACTGCCGCCGAGGCGGCGGCAGCGAGTATCGTCGGTGGACTCCGGCGGACGTCTATCAGCGGCTGTGAATCACGATACTGCCGCCTGCGATAGCCTGCGGATCGGTCTTGTCGATATCGTCGGAGTCACCGCGCTTGTTATCGTAGACCACCGCGCCGGTGGATTTGTCCGTGATCTTGATCCGGAACTTATCGACCCCGCCTTTGATCTCTCCATCGGTCGCCGTCAGGATGAACCCGTAGTCGCCGGATCCGTTGATGTTGCCCGACCCCTTGTACTGTGCCTTCTCGCCGGCCACGACGAGCCACTCGTAGACGGTGCTGTGGAAGTTCAGGTTGCCGACCTGGAACTGGAACTCAGTCTGGCCGGTCGGCACGCTCGCGCCCTTCTGGTACTTCGACACAAAGCCGAAATTCGCGCGACCGGTCAGGGACGGATTCGCCAGATAGGCATTTACCGGCGAGTTGATCCAGCCGCCGCCGGTGACAAAGCCGGCCGCCGAGTCGTAGACGACGATGAATTCATAGGACTTCGTCGCCTTACCGGTGTCATCGTCGGTGACGTCGATGGTCAGCGTGTACACGCCGGCCGCCGCGTAGCTGTGCGCCGCCGAGCACGATCCGTTGCCGGTACCCGACGCCGTCACGGTCGACGTCTGACCGTCATCCCATGTGATCGCGCATTCGTGCGTGTCCTTCGACCCGACGTCGGTGAAGCTTACCGCTACGGCTGCGCCCGAGCCGAGCGCCAGCGGACCGGCCGGGCCGGTGATCGTGGTGATCTGCGGCGCCCCGTTGTTCACCGTGATCGGCGTCGTCGCCTGGCCGCTCGCCCCGTCCTTGTCGCGCACGGTCACGGTAATGCTGTTGACGTCGCTGGCCGTGGCCGTCGGGTTGTCGTCCAGGTACTGATGCGACGTGGAGAACGACAGCACCCCGGCCGCCAGATTGAGTTCCGTGTCCGGTTGTCCGTCGCCCCACATGATCGTGACGGTGTGCGTGTCGGCGGTGCCCGGATCGGTAAACGTGCCCGACAGCGTCACGGATTCGTTCTCCGTGATCGCCGCCGCCGACAGCGTCGGCCGGATGTCGGATGGCGCCACGTTATTGACCGTGATGGTCTCGCTGCCGGTGTCGCCGTTGAGACCGCCGCCGCCGGTGAATGTGGCCGTGATCGTGCCGCCGGCGTTGTCGAGGCCGGTCGTCTCGACGTCGCACGATGAGGTGGCGCCGTCGCCCGGCACCAGCGCGCAGCTGAGCGTGTTGAGCGACAGCGTGCCGTCGGCCGTGGCGCTGACCGTTCCGGTGGGTGCAACGGTCGCATCCGGCTCGGTGTTGGCCACGGTCAGCGTCAGGAACGTGCGCGAGCCCTCATCGATCGTCTTCTTCGTCACCGTCACGGTGGTCGTGGCGGCGGTCACCGTCAGCGTTCCGTCAACAACGCTGAACGCGTAGTTGGAGGATGCGAGGCCTCCCGCGGCCGCCGTGATGGGATACGGACCTGCAGGACTCGTCTCGGTGGCGGTGGTCGACAGCGCAGGCGCTCCCGTCACGCCGCTCGTGGCCAGCGTTTCGCTGTTCTTGAAGCCGCTGTAGCTCGCGGTCAGCGCGGGATTCGTCGCCCCGTACGGGCGTGTCTTGTCGTCGGCGGTCACCGTCAGGGTGGCCTTGCTGACCGTCAACGTGCCGTCGACGTAGCTGATCGTGTAGTTCCCCAGGCCCGAGCCCGTGGCGGCGCTCGGTGTGATGCCATACCCACTCGGCTGCACCGCCGCCCCCGCCGCCGCCCCCGCGCTCGTCAGCGTGACGCTCGCCACCGTGTCGCTGTTCACCAGGCCGCTCGTCGTGAATTCCGTCCCGGCAAAGCTGACCGCCTCGCCGTACGCCTTCGTCCGATCGCCCGCCGTCACGCTCGCGTTCCGCTGTGTGATCGCGAAGCTCGCGGTGGTGTAGGTGATCGCGTAGTTGCCGAGGACCCCGGTCGGGCTGAGCACCGCGCTGATCGTGTACGGGCTGCCCGCGACCGTCTCACCGCTGGTCCGGCTGTAGGTGGCGCTGACCCCGTCCGCCGCCAGGAAGCCGGTGAGCGCGCCCGTCAAGCTCGGGTCCGCGTCGCCGTAGGTTTTCGAGGCCGCCGCCGGCGTCACGCTCGCCGTCCGCTGCGTTATCGCGAAGGTCGCGGTCGTGTAGGTAATCGCGTAGTTGCCCAGGACCCCGGCCGGGCTCAGCACCGCGCTGATCGTGTACGGACTCCCCGCCACCGTCTCACCGCTGGTGCGGCTGTAGGTCGCCCTGACCCCGTCCGCCGCCAGGAAGCCGGTGAGCGCGCCCGTGAAGCTCGGCTCCGCGTCGCCGTAGGTCTTGCGCGCGGTGGCCGGCGTCACGCTGGCCGTCCGCTGCGTAATCGTGAAGTTGGCCGTGCTGTACGTGATCGCGTAGTTGCCGAGCACGCCCGCGGGACTCAGCACCGCGCTAATCGTGTACGGGCTGCCCGCGACCGTCTCGCCCGTCGTCCGGCTGTAGGTGGCGCTGACCCCGTCCGCCGC
>JACQZV010000185.1 GCA_016213695.1 Acidobacteriota bacterium
GGCCAGCGGCTCGTCGATGACGCCGCGGCCGTCGACCGCAATCCGGATGCGTCCGCCTCCCACACGTCCGATGATCGCCGCCGGCACGCGCTCCCCGGCCGCCAGGGCGACCATCTCGGCGCTGCGACGGGCCTCCACCGACACCAGCGCGCGTGAGGCCGACTCGCCGAAGAGCGTCGCCGCGAGCCCAAAGCGGGCGGTGGCCGTTGCGACCGCCGGCACATCGACCGACGCGCCGAGGCCGGTGTCGAAGCAGGACTCCGCGAGCGTCACCGCCAGTCCGCCTTCGGCACAGTCGTGCGCCGATCGGATCAACCCCGCAGCCGCGCCACGGACGAGCACACGCTCCAGCGCCGCCTCACGCGCTAGATCGAGCGCGGGCGGCGTGCCGCGCAGCAGGTTGTGGACCGCCCGGAGGTATTCGCTTCCTCCAAGCTCATCCTGGCTGCTGCCGAGCAGCACGATGGCGTCCCCGTCGCCCTGAAATGCGCGACGCACGACGCGTTCGGCGTCCTCGATGAGGCCCACGACGCCCAGGACCGGCGTCGGCAGAACGGCGCGCCCGTCCGTCTCGTTGTACAGGCTGACGTTGCCGCCTGTAATCGGAATGTCGAGCGCCCGGCACGCTGCGCCGATGCCTTCCACAGCCCGCGCGAACTGCCACATGATCTCCGGCCGCTCCGGGTTACCGAAGTTCAAGCAGTTGGTCGCGCCGATCGGCTGCGCGCCCGCGCACGCGACATTGCGCGCCGCCTCGGCCACGGCCAGCTGCGCCCCCAGGAACGGATCGAGATACACGTACCGCCCGTTGCCGTCGACTGACAGCGCCAGCGCGCGCCGGGTGCCCTTGACGCGGACAACGCCGGCGCCCATGCCGGGCACGACGAGCGTATTGGTGCGCACCATGTGGTCGTACTGGCGGTAGACCCAGCGCTTGCTGGCGATATTGGGCGAACCCAGCAGCCGCCCGAACACGTCGGCCGGGTCGCCGGGCTCCCCCAGACGCGCCAGGGACAGCTCTCGTGCCCCGGCCAGATAGGCTGGCTCGGCCATCGGGCGCCGGTAGAGCGGCGCTTCGTCGGTCAACGCGGCTGTCGGGATGTCGGCGACCACGGCGCCCCGATCCTTCACGCACAGCCGGCCGTCGGTGGTGACCTCGCCAATCCGGACGGCGTGGAGGTCCCATTTCTCGAAGATCCGCTCGACCTCCTGCTCGCGCCCCTGTTTCACCACGAGCAGCATGCGCTCCTGCGACTCGGAAAGCATGATGTCGTACGGCGTCATGCCCGCTTCGCGCTGCGGCACGAGCGCCACGTCGATCGCAATCCCGGCGCCGCCGCGCGCGCCCATTTCGCACGTCGAGCAGGTGAGGCCCGCGGCCCCCATATCCTGGATGCCGACGAGCGCATCGGTCTTCATCACCTCCAGGCACGCCTCGAGCAGGAGCTTTTCCATGAACGGGTCGCCCACCTGGACCGCGGGCCGCTTTTCCGACGAGGTTTCGTCGAACTCCGCCGAGGCCATCGTCGCGCCGTGAATCCCGTCGCGCCCGGTCTTCGCGCCGACGTAGTACACCGCGTTGCCGGCGCCCGACGCGGCGGCCCTGACGATCTCATCCGCCTTCGCGATGCCGAGACAGAAGACGTTCACCAGTGGATTGCCCGCGTAGCTGTCATCAAACGCGATCTCGCCACCCACGGTCGGGATCCCGATGCTGTTCCCGTACCCGGCGATGCCGGCAACCACGCCGACGAAGGTGCGCCGGACACGCGCGTCGTCGAGCGGGCCGAACCGGAGCGAGTTGAGCAGCGCGATCGGACGCGCCCCCATGGTGAAGATGTCGCGGATGATGCCGCCAACGCCGGTGGCCGCGCCCTGGTAGGGCTCGATAAAGGACGGATGGTTGTGGGACTCGATCTTGAAGACGGCAGCCAGCCCGTCGCCGATGTCAACCGCGCCCGCGTTCTCACCCGGGCCCTGCAGGACGCGCCGGCCCGTGGTCGGCAGCGTCTTCAAATGCACACGCGAGCTCTTGTAGCTGCAGTGCTCGGACCACATCACCGAAAAGATGCCGAGTTCAGTGGCGGCCGGCTCCCGGCCGAGCATCTCGACAATACGCTGATACTCGCCGCGTGTCAGGCCATGCCGCTGGAGCCGCTCGTCGGAGACGCTCATCGTGCCGCCGCGAGGGCGCCCTGGGCCACCGATGTCACCGCCGATTTCAGGATCGCGAGGCCGTCGGCGCTGCCGAGCGGCAGCTCGCACGCGCGCTCCGGGTGCGGCATGAGGCCGACCACGTTGCGCCGCTCGCTGCACAGGCCCGCAATGTTGCCGACCGATCCGTTCGGATTGGCGTCGGCGGTCACCTCGCCCGCCGCCGTGGTGTACCTGAAGATGACCTGCCGGCCCTTCTCGAGCCGCTCCACCACGTCAGGCTCGGCGTAGTAATTCCCTTCGCCGTGGGCGATCGGAATTCTGAGAACCTGTCCTTGGCGGCAGGCCACCGTGAACGGCGTGTCCGTCTGCTCCACGCGCACCCAGACGTGCTCGCACTGGAAGGCCACGCTGCGGTTCCGCAGCATGGCGCCCGGCAGCAGCCCCGCCTCGAGCAGCACCTGGAAGCCGTTGCAGATGCCGAGTACCGGGCCGCCGGCCTCCGCGAACCGCCGCACCTCGCGCATGATGGGCGAGAAGCGCGCGATCGCGCCGGTGCGCAGGTAATCGCCGTGGGCAAACCCACCCGGCAGGATTACCGCGTCGGCGCCTTTCAGGCTCGTGTCCTTGTGCCACACGAACGCTGCGTCCTGGCCGAGCACATGCGTCACGGCGTGGTACGCGTCGTGGTCGCAATTCGATCCCGGAAAGACCACCACGGCGAACTTCATGAGACCTCGATGCGATAGCTTTCGATTACGGGATTGGCCAGCAGCTTGTCGGCCGCTTCCGCCGCCAGGCGCCGCACCTCGTCCTCCGACCCGGCGTCGATCTCCAATTCGAAGTACTTTCCCTGGCGGACGTCCTTCACGGCCGCATACCCGAGCGCGTGCAACGCCTCGGCGACGGTCGTGCCCTGGGGATCGAACACCGACGGTTTGAGCGTCACGAATACGCGGGCACGCATCTAGACGGGTACCTCCTGAAACACGCGCTCGAAGATGTGATCGACGTGGCGGAGCTGCTCGCCGAGATCGAACGCGCGCGCGATGTCCGACGGCGTCAGCGCGCCGCCGATGTCGCGGTCCGCAAGCAGCAGCGCCCTGAAATCGCACGCCTCGCTGAACGATCGCATGGCATTGCGCTGCACCCACTCGTACGCCTGCTCCCGCGAGACGCCGCGGCGGGCGAGCTCCAGGAGCACCGTGCCCGAGAACACGACGCCGCGCGACCGCTCGAGATTCTCCCGCATCCGGTCGGGATACACGATCATGTCCGCGACGATGCGCGTGAAGCGGCGCAGCATGTGGTCGAGCGCGATGAAGCTGTCTGGCAGAATGACGCGTTCGACTGACGAATGCGAAATGTCACGCTCGTGCCAGAGCGCGTTGTTCTCGAGCGCGGCGCCGGCGTTGGCGCGCAGCAGGCGGGCCAGGCCGACGATCTGCTCGCATCCGACCGGATTCCTCTTGTGTGGCATGGCGGACGAGCCCTTCTGGCCCTTCCCGAATGGCTCCTCGACCTCCCCGATCTCGGTCTTCTGCAGGCCTCGGATTTCGAGCGCGAATTTCTCAAGCGAGGAGGCCGCAATCGCCAGCGCCGACTGCAGCTCCGCATGGCGATCGCGCTGAATCACCTGGGAGGCGACCGGCGCCGGCTCCAGCCCGAGGCTGCGGCAGACATCCGCCTCGATGGCGGGCGGTAGGTGGGCGAAGGTCCCGACGGCGCCGGACAGCTTCCCGACCGCCACGACTCGGCGCGCGCGCCGGACGCGCTCAACGTCACGGTCGAGCTCGGCGTACCAGAGGGCCAGCTTCAACCCGAACGTCATCGGCTCGGCATGCACGCCGTGCGTCCGTCCGATCATCGGGGTACGGCGATGCTCCAGGGCGCGCGTGCGGACCGCCTGCATCAGGCCAGCCAGGTCCTGGAGGATCAGGTCGCAGGCGTCGCGCATCTGCAGGGCCTGCGCGGTGTCGACGACGTCGGACGAGGTCAGGCCGAAGTGGAGCCACCGGGCGGACGGACCGACGTGCTCGGCCACGGCGGTCGTGAACGCGATGACGTCGTGCTGGGTGACCTGCTCGATCTCCTCGATGCGGGCAAGGTCGAAGCGGGCGCGCTCCCGGATGTCGCGCGCCGCGTCGGCGGGTACGATCCCGGCGCGGGCCATCGCCTCGACCGCGGCTACCTCCACCCGCAGCCAGGTGTCGTATTTCTGCTGGTCGCTCCAGAGGCGACCCATCTCCGCGCCTGTATACCGTCGGATCATGCCAGTGAGAATTTCTCCGGAGGCAGCTGCAATCCGTTCACGGCGCCCAGCACGGTCGCGGCCAGCGCGCCATCGGCGAACAGGTCCCGCGCCACGCGCCGCACGTCCTCAACCGTCACGCGCTCGACGCCGATGAGCGTTTCGTCGAGGCCGAATTGCCGGTCGAAGTAGATCTCCTGACGCGCCAGGTGCGACATCCGGCTCGACGTACTCTCCAGGTTCAGCATGAGGCTGCCCTTGAGGTGGTCCTTGGCGCGGCGCAGTTCCGTCTCGGGGAGCGTCTCGTCCCTGAGCCGGCGGAGTTCCACAATCACCAGCTCGATCAGCTCGCTGACGGCGTGATTCGCACACCCGGCGTAAATCGTCATCGACCCGGCATCCCGGTAGGCACTGAGACCGCTGAACACGGCGTACGCCAGGCCGCGCTTCTCGCGGATGTTCTGAAACAGGCGCGAGCTCATCGATCCGCCCAGGATCGTGTTGAGGACGTAGCTCGTGTACCGGTCCTCGTGATCCTGCTGGTAGCTGCTGGCCCCGAGGCAGACGTGGCTCTGCTCGAGCTCCTTGTTCCGGATGAGGACGTCGGGCACGACGCGCGGCCGCTGTTCGGCGAGGGGGGCGCCGGAGGCCGGCAGCTCCTCGAAGAACCGCGCGATGAGGTCCCGCACCTGTGCATGCTCGATGTTGCCGACGGCGGCGATGATCAGGTTCGGCGAGGCATAGGCGGCGGCGAAGTACCGGCGCAAGAGGTCCGCGTTGAGCGCTTCAACCGTCGCCGGGGTGCCCAGAATCGGCCGTCCGAGCGGGTGGTCGCGCCAGAACCGCTCGGTGAACAGCTCGTGCACGAGGTCGTCGGGCGTGTCCTCGACCATCTTGATTTCCTCGAGCACCACCTTCTTCTCCCGCTCAACGTCGGCGGCGTCGAACGCGGGCCGCGTCACGATGTCGGCGAGCACGTCGACGGCGAGCGGCAGGTGCTCGTCGAGCACCTTGATGTAGTAGCTGGCGTATTCCTTCGCGGTGAAGGCGTCCATCTGGCCGCCGATGGAGTCGATTGTCTGCGCGATGTCTTCGGCGCTGCGCGTCGCGGTGCCCTTGAAGAGCATGTGCTCGACGAAGTGGGCGATTCCGCTCTGCCCGGCCGATTCGTGGCGTGAGCCGCGCGTCAGCCAGACACCGATGCTCACCGATCGCACGTGCGGCATCCGCTCGGTGACGAGCCGGAGACCACTGGGGAGCACGTCTCGAACGATCGTTGATTCCGCCACCGATGTTTCAGGATTCAGCCGGTTTGGCAGCCGCCTGCGCTCGCTGCAAACCATTGACAGACAGGGAATTAGAAGAACATAGCCATTCTAGCACGAAGCAGCCGCTGGTACAATCAACTACTCGCATCTCCAACGAAATGCGAGAGATAGCATGACGGCTCCACGTACGGATCTGGCGGAACTCGACCTCGGAGAGCTCGAGCGCGATCTCGCCGCGCGCGGCGTCGAGCCGTTCCATGCCCGCCAGCTGTACCGCTGGATCTACAAGCGCGGCGTCACCGATGTCGATCAGATGACGGATCTCTCGCGTGCGCTGCGCGAGACGGTCGCGGCCGAGTACGGCCTGACGACGCCGTGCATTGTGGGCGACGAGCGCTCGACCGACGGCACGCGGAAGCTGCTGCTGGAACTCGCCGACCGGCGCCGCATCGAAGCGGTGTTCATTCCCGACACGCCCGCGATGACGTTCTGCATCTCGACGCAGGTCGGGTGCGCGATGTCGTGCGGCTTCTGCCTGACCGGCAGGATGGGGCTGGTCCGCCATCTCACCGCGGGTGAAATCGCCGGCCAGGTGCGGGTGCTGGCGGCCGCCACCGACATGCGCGACCAGCCGTTCAACCTCGTACTGATGGGCATGGGGGAACCGCTTCACAACTACGACAACACGATGAAGGCGCTCCGCATGCTGCACGCCGAGCATGGCCTCGCCGTGTCGCCGCGGCGCGTGACGCTGTCGACGGTGGGCATCGTGCCCGGACTCGAGCGCCTGGCTCGCGAACCGCTGATGCCCAACCTGGCGATTTCCCTGCACGCCACGACCGACGAGCAGCGGTCCGAACTCGTGCCGCCCAATCGCAAGTACCCGCTGTCGGCGATTCTCGAGACCTGCCGCCGCTTCCCGCTGCAGAAGCGCCGCCGGATTACCTTCGAGTACGTCCTGCTGGCGGGCGTGAACGACACGCCGGAGGATGCACGCCGTCTCGTCGTGCTGCTGGCAGGCATCCGGTCGAAGGTGAACCTGATTCCGCTCAATCCGGCGCCGGGCATTCCCTACGAGCGGCCCTCCGACGAACGTGTCAACCGGTTCGCCCAGATCCTGGCCGACGCCACGCTGACGGTGTCGGTGCGCAAGAGCCGGGGCCGCGACATCCGCGCCGCGTGCGGCCAGCTGATTGTGGAAGGGGGCCCGAAGAAATCAGCTGCGCAACAGATCGCGCTGCTGATGAGATGACCACACTTCTCGGCACGCGGCCTGCGGACGTTGAGCTACGTACTGAGAGCGCCGCGAGCCTCATCCAGCACCAGCACGCGGACCCACTCGTTGCGCCCGCGGTTCGCGTCGAGCCGAAGCTTGAGATAGTACTCCGTCACGACCGACGCCCCGTCGCCCACCGTCAGCGCCCGGACACGGCGACCGACCTGCGACTGCCTGAAGCGCAGCGTCATCTGTTCGCCGATGGCGCGGATCTCACGCCCGCGGTCCCGAATGACGGGGCCCGCGACTTTGGGGTGCAGCCGCGACGCCGCGGTGCCCGGCCGATCCGAGTACGGAAAGACATGGAGGTGCGTCAGCGGGAGCCACTCGAGCAGCGTCCGCATCTCGACGAACTGTGCCTCGGTTTCACCTGGAAATCCGACGATGATGTCGGTCCCCACGGCGGCGTCAGGGAGGACAGCCGCGATCCTTTCGACGAGGCGGCGATAGTACGCGGCTGTGTACGGCCGCTGCATCGCGCGCAGCATGGCATCGGATCCGTGCTGCAGCGGCAGGTGCAGATGCGGCGCGAGCCGCGGGGACGCCGCAACGAGGTCGACAATCTCGTCGGTGCAGTCCATCGGCTCGAGCGAGCTGATCCGGAACAGCACGTCGGCGTCGAATGCGGCGAGCGCCCTGACGAGCGACACGAGCGACGAGCCCTCTGCCAGATCGCGGCCGTACGAGCCGAGATGCACGCCCGTGACGGCGATTTCCCTGTACCCCGCGTGTGCGGCGCGCTCGACATCGCGCAGGACCTGCGCCAGCGGACGCGACCGGCCGGCGCCGCGTGTCTGCGGAATGATGCAGTAGCTGCACCGCTCCTCGCACCCGGTCTGCACCCGCAGCGTGAAGGCGGTCCGCCCGGCCACGCCCGGTTCGAGCGTCCCGCCGCACGGTCCATCACCGCCGCCGAACCGCTCGGCGGTGGTGAGACCAGCGGCGGCGATGGCCGGCACCAGCGCATCCTTCTCCGTGTTGTCGACGACACGGAACACATTCGGCAGCGACGAGACCTCGTCCGGGCGCCTCGTGGCGTAGCAGCCCGTGACGACGATGCGCGCCGCGGGGTTCGCGCGTGCGATCCGGCGAATCGTCTGCCGCGCCGCCTGGTCGGCGCTCGCCGTCACCGAGCACGTGTTGACGACCACGACGTCTGCCGTCTCGGGAGGCGCGGCGGCGCCGCCGCGCGCCCGCAGCCCGTCTTCGATGGCCAGCGAGTCGGCCTGATTGACGCGGCATCCGAACGTGACGACCGCGTAGGTCATGGCGTCACGGCGCTTCCGCGTCCAGCGCTTTGCGGCCGATGTCGCGGCGGAACTGCATCCCCTCAAAGCGGATATGGGAGGCCGCGCGATACGCCACGTCGATTGCCTCGCCATACCCCGTGCCGTGCCCGACAACGGTGAGCACGCGCCCACCTGCGGTGACGAGCGTCCCGTGCTGCCGCTGCGTGGCGGCATGAAACACGAGCGCGTCGGGTACCCGCGCGGCATCGTCAAGGCCCGTGATGACCCTGCCGGTCTCGACCGAATCGGGATAGCCCGCTGCGGCGAGCACGACGCCGACGTGGGGCTCGCGACGGAATCGGGCCGCGCGCGACGGGAGCGCGCCGGCCGCGGCCGCGCTGAGGAGCGACGACAGGTCTTCGTCGAACCGTGGCAGCAGGACCTGCGCCTCCGGGTCGCCGAGGCGAACGTTGAACTCCACGACCCTGGGGCCGCTGGCGGTCAGCATGAGACCCACATACAGGAAGCCACGGAACGGATACCCCTCCTCTGCCATCGCCTCGAGCACGGGCTGGACGATATCGCGCAGCACGCGGCGCTCCATCTCCGGGGTCAGGCGCGGGGCCGGCGCGAACGCGCCCATGCCCCCGGTATTCGGTCCGCGATCGCCGTCGAATATGCGCTTGTGATCCTGCGCCGACGTGAGCGGCATGCACGCGGTGCCGTCGGCGAGCACGAAGTACGACGCCTCCTCGCCAACCAGGCATTCTTCGAGCACGATCCGATCGCCGGCGGCGCCGAAGCGACGATCGACCATCGTGCGCCGCACCGCATCCTCGGCGCCGGCGCGATCGGGGGCAATCACGACGCCCTTGCCGGCCGCGAGGCCGTCGGCCTTGAGCACGAGGGGATACCCGAGCGCGCCGCTCGCGATCACGGCGTAGGCGGCGGCGGCTGAGTCGCAGACCTCAAACGCCGCGGTCGGCACACCGTGCCGCCGCATGACATCCTTGGCGAACGCCTTGCTCGACTCGAGCGCCGCCGCAGCCCGGCTGGGCCCGACAATCGCACGGCGCTCGGCGGCGAACAGATCCACGACGCCCAGACTGAGGGGCAGTTCGGGGCCCACCACGGTCAGATCGACCGATTCGCGCGCGGCGATCTCGAGCAGCGACCGTGGATTGGCCACGTCGCCCTCCACGCATCGGGCCACGGCCGCGATCCCCGGGTTGCCCGGCGCGCACAGGACGCCGGAGACCGCCCTTTCGGCCGCGAGCTTCCAGGCCAATGCGTGCTCGCGGGCGCCGCTGCCGACGACCAGAATCTTCATCGGGGCACAGGTAATTTACTGGTGGGCAACAACTTGGCGCTGCAGCGGGCACGCGTGCAGAGAATCGGCGGCGGCTGTCGACTATTTCGTTGACGTGGCGGCAGGTTGCGCCTAGAATCCGCGCCTGCCCATGATAGCCTAGCCATTCGGCGTTTTCCACAGGCTCATCACAGGGAATCCGCCGTCTGGTGAGGGGGTGTTGTACAGCGTGGCAGAAGTCAAGCTTCAGGAAGGCGAGTCGATCGAGAGCGCCCTCCGACGCTTCAAACGAAAGGTTCAGCAGGAAGACATCATCAAGGACATCAAGAAGCATTCCTTTTACTTGAAGCCGGGTGATAAGCGCCGGGCCAAGCAGGCGTTGGCGCGGAAGAGGAACCGGAAAAAGCTCCGACGCGAGACGGAATAAGCGCGCGCCGGCGTGATCGACGAGCACGAGGTGGCGACCGATGGAGTTCCAGGACAAGACCCTGCGGTGCGTTGACTGTGGCGCGGAATTCATCTGGACGGCCGGCGAGCAGCTGTTCTTCGCGGACAAGCAGTTCAAGAACGAGCCGAAACGGTGCAAGGGCTGCAAAGCAAAGCGCGCCAGCCGCGTCACCGCGGGGTCGGCCGCGCGGGAACGCGTCGAGACCCACACCACCTGCTCGGCATGCGGCAAGGAAACCACGGTGCCGTTCCGGCCGACGCAGGGCCGCCCGGTGTTCTGCAAGGAATGCTTCCAGCAACGCAAGTTTGCGGGCGCTGGGGGCGTCTAACACCGCACCCTCCTCGATCAGCGCCGGGAACCACTGGGCCAGGCCGCCGGCCTGGCCCTTCTTCCATAGGCGAGTCTCGCGCGTCGGGAGTTATCGCTCTGTGCGTGCGTAAAGGAGAGTCATGCAGATCGAGCAACGATCAGCCGGAGACGTCACGATTCTGGACCTGAAAGGACGGATGACGCTCGGCGAGGGCGATGAGATCCTCAAGGACAAGGTCAACAGCCTTGTACTGCAGGGGAAGAAGAAGCTCGTCCTGAACCTGACGGGTGTGCCCTACATCGACAGCGCCGGACTGGGAGAGATCGTCAGGACGTACACGACCGTGAGCCGCCAGGGCGGCAGTCTGAAGCTGCTCGGCCTCACCAAACGCATCACGGATCTGCTGTCGATCACGAAACTGCTCACGGTCTTCGAAACCTACGACAACGAAGCAGATGCTGTCCGGAGCTTCTCCTCGTCCGCCAACGTGTAGCCCTCGGTGATCGTCGAGCCCCGCCGCGAGGCCCGGCGCTCCACCCTCGCGCTGCTCGCGGCGTCGCTTCGTCCGGAGCACTGGACGAAGAACCTCCTGCTGTTCGCGGGCCTGGTGTTCGGCGGCCGCCTCCGTGAGCCTGACGCCGTGCTCGCCGCGCTGGCAGCCTTCGTCATCTTCTGCGCACTCTCGGGCGCCCTCTACATGGTGAACGACATCAGCGACCGTGACGCCGACCGCCGCCACCCCTTGAAGCAGGCCCGCCCGATCGCTTCCGGAGCGCTCCCCACCGCCACGGCGGGGTGGACGGCCGGCGCGCTGGTGGCGGGCGCCACCGCCGGCGCCTGGGCTCTCGGTCCGATGGTGGCGGCCGTGGCCGCCGCCTACGCGCTGCTGCTCCTGCTGTACTCGACGACGCTCAAGCACATCGTGATCGTGGATGTGCTGGTGATCGCCGGGGGGTTCGTGCTGCGCGCCGTCGCGGGCGCCATCGCCGTGGACGTGCCGATTGGATCGTGGCTGCTGGCCTGCACGACGCTCCTGGCGCTGTTTCTGGCGCTCAGCAAGCGGCGCCACGAACTGGTGCTGCTGGGCGACGGCGCCGTCACCCACCGCCCCAGCCTGGAGGACTACAGCCCCTACCTCCTGGACCAGATGATTGCGGTCGTGACGGCTTCGACGGTCATTGCATACACGGTGTTTGCGACCAGCACCGACACGGCCGAGCGGCTTGGGACGCCGCGCCTCGGTTTCACCATTCCGTTTGTGCTCTACGGCATCTTCCGATATCTCTATCTAGTGCACCAGAAACGCGGCGGGGGCAGCCCGACAGCCCTGCTGCTGACCGACCGGCCCCTCCTTGCGTGCGTGGTGCTCTGGGGCACGACGGTCGTGGCGCTGATGTATTCGCCCCTTGGTCACTGACACCATGCCGCTCGTCATCGACGCTCCCGCGATCCCTGCCAGCCCGGCTCGCCGCCGCGTGGCGCGCGTGGCCGTGATCCGCACGCGGCCGGATACGGTGATCGAGGACTACGCCCGCGTCATGGACCTGGCCGGATACCACGACGTCCTCGCACGGGACCGGGACACGCTGCTGAAGCTGAACCTGTCGTGGACGAAATACTTTCCGTCCTGTTCGTCGCAGCCGTGGCAGGTTGACGGGGTGATCACGACGCTCATCGCCGGCGGCTTCGATCGGCGGCGGCTCGTCCCCATCGAGAACAGGACGGTGGTCACCGACCCGCGCGAGGGGTGCCGCGCCAATCGCTGGGAAGGCGTGCTCGCGCGCCACGGTCTCACGTTCACACCGCTGCCGGAAGTGGAGTGGCGCGTGTACGAGTTCAAGAGCCCGCTGCTCAAGCTGAACCGGATTTTTCCCGAGGGTATTCAGATCCCGGCGATGTACCCAGGCAGCCAGATCGTGCACCTGCCGACGGTGAAGACGCACGGTCACGCCGTGATGACCGGAGCGGTCAAGAACGCCTTCGGCGGCCTGCTGCGCGAAGTCCGGCACTACGCGCACAAGTACATGCACGAAGTGCTCGTCGATCTGCTGTACATGGAACGGGAGCTTCATCCGGCAGTATTCACGGTGATGGACGGCACCGTGGCCGGCGACGGCGCCGGTCCGCGGACGATGATTCCGCGGGTGAAGAACCTCATCCTCGCCGCCGCCGACTCGGTCGCGATCGACGCGATTGCGGCTCGGCTGATGGGATTCGACCCGCTGTCGATTCCCTTCCTCCGCATGGCGCACGAACGCGGGCTCGGCGTGGCCGATCCCCGCGACATCGAGCTCGTGGGCGACGACGTCTCGCAGGAGAATTTCGGATTCCGGACGCGGCGCTCGCTCGTGATTTGGGGCGACCAGATGATTCGCAGGGGGTTCCTGCGTCCGCTGGAGCGCCTGCTGCTGCACTCGCCCCTCATGGTGTGGGCGCCGTTCGCGTCAAATGTCTACCACGACGCGGTCTGGTACCCGACGATCGGCCGCGCCCGCGTCCGGTCGTTCCAGCGCACCGAGTGGGGGGCCCTCTTCAGAAAGTACTGAACCGATGGATCAGAACCACGAGCGAGGTCGGGGACATTTTCACCGGGGGCGCCGCGGATCGGATCGCCGGGGATTCGACCGGCGCACGCCGCCGCCGCCGCAACCGCCGCCGGGACGCGACCAGGTCGACGTCGAGCAGATCATGCAGGACATCCGCGCCCGCATCGCCCAGCGGCAGGGAATCGACCTGTCCAGCGAGCAGATCCAGGACCTTGCCGCGCGGCGGCTCGAATCGATCCTCGATCCGCGCGCGATCAAGCCGTCGCTGCTCGAGGGGCTGCGCCGGAACGCCGGCGCGATCGCGCCCACCCTTGCGCCGAAACCGTCGAGCGAGCCGGTCTACTCGTTCGAAGACACGACCATCTACGATTCGCATCGCGCGATCATGCGGTTCGTGCGCCGCCTGCTCAATCCGCTGCTGAAGCTCTTCTTCAATCCCAATCCGCTCATCCGGGCGCTCCACCTGCAGGCGCGCCTGAACGTCGAAGCCGCCGAGCGGGAGGCGGAGCGCGACCAGCGCCAGGCCGAATGGAATGGGCTGCATTACGAAATCCTGCGGCGGCTCGTCACCGACGTGTCGCGCGTGAGCCTCGAGATGCAGTCGCTGTCGCTGCGCGTCGAA
>JACQZV010000186.1 GCA_016213695.1 Acidobacteriota bacterium
GATGACGAAGGAACTCCTGGGCCGTTATCCCCACCCCACCGACGAGGAGATTCGGCATTACCTGTCGGGGACCCTGTGCCGCTGCGCCGCGTATCCGGACATCATCGAGGCGGTGAAGCGCACGGCGGAGCTGATGGACCCTCGCGCGGCCGAGACGGCCTCTCGCTGATCCTGGAACACCGAGGCACCGAAACCGCGGCCCACGATCGCCCTGCGATACCCTATACCGATGAACTCCGCCGCCCAACATGACGACAGCGTCGCGTTGTCGGATGGCGCGCGCCTGGCGTATACGCTCCACGCGCCGTCTCGACGCGGCGCCCGGCTCGTGCTCGTCCATTCCCTGGCCCTCGATCGCACGGTCTGGGACGGCGTCGTCGAACGGCTGCGCGACGAGGCGGAGATCCTGGCGTACGACTGCCGCGGACACGGACAGTCGGACCGTCGCGCTGCGCATTTCACGGCGGAACTCTTCGCGCGCGATCTGGCCGAACTGCTCGACCACGTCGGCTGGCCCTCGGCGGCCGTCGCCGGCTGTTCGATGGGCGGCTGCGTGACGCTCGCCTTCGGCGGCCTCTACCCGCAGCGCGCCGGCGCGCTCGGCCTGATCGATACGACCGCCTGGTATGGCGCCGACGCGCCGGCGCAGTTCCGCGCGCGCGCGGACGCCGCGCGCGCCAAGGGCATGCAGGGGCTCATCGACTTCCAGGTCACGCGCTGGTTCTCAGACGACTTCCGCGCGTCCCATCCGGAGGTCGTTCAGCGCACAGCGGCGACCTACGTCAACAACGACTTCGACTGCTACGCCGCCAGCTGCGCCCTGCTCGGCGACGCCGACGCGCGCGCGTACCTCCCGGCCCTCCGCATGCCGGTGGCTGTCGTCGTCGGTGAGGAGGATTACGCGACGCCGGTGGAGATGGCCCGCTACATCCACGCGTCGATCCCCCACTCGAGCCTCGCCGTCCTCCCGAAGGCCAGGCACCTGACGCCCATCGAGCGGCCCGACGCCATCGCGGACACCCTGCGAACGCTGCTGAAGTGAGTCCGACTCCCGCAGCAGCCGACGATCTCATCGCGCGGCTCGAGCGCCTCCCCTTTTCGCGCTGGCACCTGCGCGCCCGCCTCGTCATGGGCAGCGCCACCTTCTTCGATGCCTTCGACGCGCTGGCGCTGGCCTTCGTGCTGCCGGTGCTGGTGCGCGTGTGGGGCATCTCGCCGGTCCAGATCGGCTGGCTCATCGCCATCGGCTACCTCGGGCAATTCGCCGGCGCGCTCGTCTTCGGCGCGCTGGCCGAGCGCTATGGCCGCGTGCCCAGCGCGGCCGGCGCCACCGCGCTCATGTCGGTGATGAGCATCGCGTGCGCCCTGGCCGGCAACTTCCCCGTCCTGCTGGCGCTGCGCCTGGTGCAGGGGATCGGGGTCGGCGGCGAGATGCCGGTGGCCGCCGTCTACATCAACGAGCTGTCGAGAGCGCACGGACGCGGCCGGTTCTTCCTGCTCTACGAGATGATCTTTCCAATCGGCCTGATGGTGACGGGCCAGATTGGCGCGCTCGTCGTGCCGCGGCTCGGCTGGCAGGTGATGTTTCTCATCGGCGGTATTCCCGGACTCTTCATCGCCGGATGGCTGCTGCGCCTGCGCGAATCGCCGCGCTGGCTCATTGGCAGAGGGCGCCTTGCGAGCGCGGAAGCAATCATTCGCGAGATTGAAGCGTCCTCACCCGCGGCAAGCCGTGCAGGCCCGAACGTTCCGAACGATCCGAACGATCCGAACGTTCGTGGCCGCACCCGCTGGACCGAGCTCCTCTCGCCGATCTACCGCGGGCGCACCGCCGCCGTCTGGACGCTCTGGGCGTGCGCCTACTTCATCACCAACGGCCTGAACAACTGGATGCCGACGCTCTACAACCGCATCTACGGCCTCAGCCTCGACCAGGCGCTGCGCGCCGGCACGCTCACCAACATCGCGCAGGTCGCGCTCCTGCTCGGCTGCGCCTTCGCGATCGACCGCACCGGCCGCCGCCGCTGGACGACGGCAGCGTTTGTGGCGGGGGCGGCGCTGCTGGCGGCGCTCGGCACGTTTGCCGCCGGGTCGGTGACGGCGGTTATCGTGCTGGTCACCGTGAGCTACGGCATCGTCGGCTCCGCCAACGCCGTCCTCTATCTCTACACGCCGGAGATCTACCCCACCCGCATGCGTGCCATCGGCACCGGGACGGCCACCTGCTGGCTGCGGCTGGCCTCGGCAGCCGGGCCGCTGCTCGTCGGGTATCTGGTGGCGGCTGAAGGGACCGCGGCGGTCTTCCTGATGTTTGCCGCGGCAGGGGTGGTCGGCGCCCTCGCCGCCACCCGGATGCTCGAAACCCGTAATCGGCGCCTCGAAGACATCGCTCCGTAGTAAACTTTCGCGAAATACATCGGTTCACGGGTGCTCGGGTGCGTGGGTGCATGGGTTCCGGTTCATGGGTTCATCGGGGTTCTGGGTTCACGGGTGGTTCACAGGTACTGGCGTGAACGACCTGAGCACCGCGAACCCTTGAACCCAAGAACCGGAACCTGAGCACCGGAGCACCGGAGCACCTGAGCACCTGAGAACCGGTTCACAAGGAGACGCCATGAGCAAGCGTTCCGTGGATCGCCGAAATTTCCTGAAGGGTGCCGCTGTCACCGGCGCCGCCGCCCTGGTCCCCGATGCGGTCGCCTCCGCGGCGCAGGGGCCCGCGCCGGCCGCAGCCGGGCAGGGCCAGCGGCCCGCCGCCGCACCGACCTCGGCGCGCGAGATCGACCCGCGCGGCGAAGCCGAACCGCTGACCACCGACCGCCCCGGCGGCGACTTCATGGTGGACGTGCTCAAGTCGCTCAACCTCGAATACGTCGCCTCGAACCCCGGCTCGAGCTTCCGCGGCATCCACGAGTCGATCATCAACTACGGCGGCAACACGATGCCGGAGTTCATCACCTGCTGCCACGAAGAGTCCTCCATTGCGATGGCGCACGCGTACTTCAAGGTCGAAGGCAAGCCGATGGCGGTGCTCTGCCACGGCACGGTCGGCCTCCAGCACGCGGCGATGGCCATCTACAACGCCTACTGCGACCGCGTGCCGGTCTACATCATGGCGGGCAACAGCCTCGACGCGACGATGAGGCGGCCGGGCGTGGAGTGGGCGCACAGCGTGCAGGACGCGGCCGCGATCGTGCGCGACTTCACCAAGTGGGACGACAACCCGGTGTCGCTGCCGCACTTTGCCGAGTCGGCCGTGCGCGCCTACAAGATCGCGATGACGCCGCCGATGATGCCCACCCTCATCGTCCTCGACGGCGGCCTGCAGGAAGACCCGATTCCGTCGGAAGTGGCGGCCCGGCTGCGCGTGCCGAAGCTCACGCTGGCGACTCCGCCCCAGGGCGACTCGGGCGCCGTGGCCGAAGCCGCGCGGCTGCTTGTCAACGCGCAGAACCCGGTGATCGTCGCCGACCGCCTGGCGCGGACGCCGGCCGGCATGGCGCGGCTCGTCGAGCTGGCCGAGGCGCTGCAGGCGCCGGTCATCGACCAGCACGGGCGGATGAACTTCCCGTCGAAGCACCCGCTCAACCTGAGCGAGAGCGCCGGGCAGCTGATTGCCAACGCCGACGTGATTCTCGGCCTCGAGCTGACCGACTTCTGGGGCACGGTAAACGGGTTCCGCGATTCGCTGGTGCGCACGTCGCGCTCGCGCATCCGTCCGAACACGAAGCTCATCAGCATTACCGCCGTCGATCTCTACACGAAGAGCAACTTCCAGGACTTCCAGCGGTACCCCGAAGTGGACGTCGCGATGGCGGCCGACGCCGAGGCGACGCTGCCGGCGATCACCGAGGCGGTCAAGAAGCTCACGACCGCCGACCGCCGCACCGCGTTCGCCGAACGCCGCACGCGCCTCGAACAGATGCACGCGCGCGCCAGGGACGCGGCGCGCGCCGAGGCGGCCATCGCGTGGGACGCCTCCCCCATCAGCACGGCGCGGCTGGCGGCCGAGCTCTGGGCGCAGATCAAAACGGACGACTGGTCGCTCGTCTCCGAGAGCGGCAACACCAGCGGCTGGGCGTTCCGGCTGTGGGATTTCGAGAAGTCCTACCAGCACCTCGGGGATTCCGGCGGCGCCGGCGTCGGCTACGGCGCGCCCGCCGCGGTGGGCGGCGCGCTCGCCAACAAGAAGCACGGCCGCCTCTCGGTGAACATCCAGGGCGACGGCGACTTCCTCTACGCGCCGGGCGTCTGGTGGACCGCGGCGCACCACCAGATTCCGCTGCTGACCGTCGTGCACAACAACCGCGCATACCACCAGGAAGTGATGCACATCCAGCGGATGGCGAACCGCCATCAGCGCGGCATCACCCGCGCCGCCATCGGGACCACGATCACCGATCCGAACGTCGACTTCGCGAAGGTCGCGCAGGGGCTGGGCCTCTACGCGGAAGGGCCGGTCAGCAACCCGAACGACCTCGGCCCCGCGCTGCGGCGCGCGCTCGCCGTGGTCCGGAAGGGCCAGCCGGCGCTCGTCGACGTCGTCACACAACCGAGGTAGAGACGTGAAATCTTCGATGCTGATCGCTGCGCTCGTTCTGGCAGGCACGGTCGCGGGCGCGCAGACGCAGGCGCCCGCGGGACAGGCCGCGCCAGCCGCGCCTCCCGGCAATGCGGAGACCGGCAAGAAGCTGTTCGTGGCCAACGGCTGCTACCAGTGCCATGGCTACGAGGGCCAGGGGGGCTCGGCGGGCGCGCGGCTCGCACCGCGTCCGCTCCCCTGGGCCGCGCTGTCGCGCTACGTGCGTCGTCCGGCGAACCAGATGCCGCCGTACACGGAGAAGGTCCTTCCAGACGCCGACCTCGCGCACATCTACGCATACCTGCAGTCGCGCCCGGCGGCGGCGGCCCCGGCCAGCATTCCGCTCCTGCAGCCATAACGGACATCCGGGCGGCGATTCAAGACGGATCGCCGCTCGTCCGATAGGTGAGGTGTCCGCCACACCTGTGAGTTCCTGATGCAGCGATTCATCCTCGCGTGTCTTGCCGCCGCGGCTGCCGCGACCGCCGTCGTGGCCCAGTCTCCTTCCCCTGCTCCTCCGGGCACGTGCGCGCCCGTCGGCACCCCGACCTGCGATCCGAACGGCGTGCCGGTACCGGGCGGAGGCGGCGGCGACAACAGCAGCGTCGCGACGGTCAATGCCGTCACGTCCACGGTCAGACTCGGCGGCGGGAAGGCAGTGGTCGGTGCCGAAGGCGTCGCGCTTGACCCGACCACCGGCCTCGTCTACATCGGCCTGAACGGCAACATCATCAGCGGGTGTCAGGGCGACGCCAGTCTCGGAGGCGCCCCCGTACCGATCGGCGCGGGCGCCACGCAGATGAGCATCGTCAATCCGTCGACATCGCGCGAAGTGGCGGCCGTGCCGACCGGACAGGCGCCGATCTGGCCCACGGTCGATCCGAGCCGGGGGCTCGTGTACATGATGGGGTCCGGCGGCCAGGGCACGATCACGGTGCACAACGCCGCCACCGGCGCCACGGTCCGGACGATCGTCGTCGGCGGACGCCCCCACATGGGCGGCCTGGACTACACGACCGGGCTCATGCTGGTCGGCAACACCGTGCGGTCGAGCAACGTCATCACCGAGCAGAACCACGCGACCATCGTCAATGTCGCCACGAGCGCGATCGTCCGGGAGATCGAAACCTCGCCCGCGCCGCACGGCGTCGTCGTGGATCAGGATCGCCATGTGATGTTCTTCTCGGCGGTCGGCGACGGCGCCATCGTGGCGGTCAATGCGTCCACCGGCCAGGTGCTCTACTCGGATGTGCCGAAGAAGGCGTACGGCACCGGGTTCGGCGGCAACAACATGCTCGGCCGCCAGGCGGCGACGCGGCTGCTCTTTCAGGTCAACACACAGATGGGCGCCACCGGGCTCATCGTCGTCGACGAAGTCACGCTGACCCCGGAGAAGGTCATTACCTTCGGGGCCACCGGCCCCGTCCCGTGGGGCATGTGGGTGGACGAGCCGAACCGGCTGCTCTTTGCCGCCCTGCCGAATCTGAACGTGATCGGTGTCGTCGATCTCGACACCAAGAAGCACGTGGCCAGCATTCCGGTCGGCACCTGCCCCTACGCCGTGGCGATCGATCCCGTGCGCCGGATTGGCGTCTCGAGTAATCAGGGGTCGCCGACCGAAAACGCCACGGCGTCCGTCTTCGGCATGTGTCCGGTCTACATCGCGACCGGCCGGACGGTGACAGGGTGCTCGGCGCTGAGCGAACTGCAGATCCGGCGCAAGAGGTAACGGACCACCTCCCTCAGGGAAGCAGACGGAACCGCCTCCCGCCTGGCAGGCGATACACGCCGAAGTCGGCCTGGTCGATCGTGAAGACGGCGTGCAGGCTTTCACGATCGGCAACACGGACGAGCGCGGCGTCCGCGAGATCCATGGGCAGATCCCCGTACTTCGTCATGAGCGCCCGCACGCACCGGTCGTGAAACGCGTCGTCGGCATCGACCACCGCCACGAGCGACCCGCGTCAACGAGCACGCCGCGCACGCGCCGCCCGCTTCGTCTTCAGCAGTTCGGTGAACTTGCGCCCGGTGTCCTGCGAGAGGTCGCCGCGGCCCGATCAGAAGATCCCGATGACCGGTTTCAGACGCTCGTAGGCCGACGTCCGCTCATCGGCGACCGACGCATAATGTGCCACTGCTTCGCGCACGACCGACGACCGGCTCCGGCCGCTCGAGCGGGCGAGGCGCTCGATGATCGCCGTGGTTTCGGGATCCAGCCGCACGCTGAAGGGCATCGAACAGGGCTCCTGCAGGACAGACGTACTACAGGCTCATCATCAGACGACGTACTTGCCGGCCAGCAGCGCCTGCCAGTTCAGGACGAGGGTGATTGGGCGAAACAGCCGCGCTGTTGCGATGGTAAAGTATGGTCATGGACCCTCAGCGTGACGCCGACGAGGTCGCGTTCGAGCCGGACCCGGTCATCGAGGCCTACAAGAAGGACGTCGACCGCACGCTCCTCCGCGAACACCTGAAGCTGACGCCCGC
>JACQZV010000033.1 GCA_016213695.1 Acidobacteriota bacterium
CGCCTCCAGGTAGTCGCGGAAGCGCAGGATGCCGTCGGCAAGGCCCTGCGCGATCGCGTTCTGATACTCGTCGCCGCGCGCGAGCCGCTCCTGGTCGGGGTTGGTGAGGTACGCCATCTCGACGAGCGCGGCCGGCATGTTGACCCCCGTCAGGACGCGCAGCGGCGCCTGCCGGCGCGGCCGCGGCGCCATGGCGACCTGGGCGGCCCGCAGCGCGTCTTCGAGGATGGCGCCGAGCGCCGCGGAGTGATCGACATGACGCGCCTGCGCCAGATCCCACCGGATCACGTCGATCGTCCGCGTCGCGCCGCCGAGCACCGGCAGGGCCGCCGCGTCGGTCGCCGCGGCACGCCGCGCGTCCTCGCCTTCGCGGTCGAGCCGCAGATGAAACACCTCGGCGCCGGCCGCCGCGGCGGCCGGCGCCGCATTGAGATGCAGGCTCAGAAAGAGCCCCGCCTTGCTGTTGTTGGCGGCCGCCGCCCGATCGTCGAGGCTCATCGACCGGTCGTCGTCGCGGGTCAGCAGCACGCGGATCCCGAGCCGCATCGCGACGAGGGCCCTCAGGCGCCGCGCCACCTGCAGCGTGATCTGCTTCTCCTCGGTGCCGCCCGGTCCGCGCACGCCGACGTCATCGCCGCCGTGTCCGGGGTCGATCACGATCGTCGCCAGGACCGATCGAGCGGGTGTCAGCGCCGGGAGCGCCGGGGCGGCCGCCGGGGGCTCGGGCGGCGCCGGTGCCGCGGGACCGGCGGCAGTCTCAGGCGCGGCGGCAGCCACTTCGATGGCGATCCGCGTGACGCCGCCGGCGTCGGCCGGCGCAAACCGCGCGGCGCCGGCGCGCTCGTCGAGGGAGACCGCGACCATCGTCGGCTGCTCGCCGGCGCGGATGCTGCCGATGAGGCCGGCGCCGTCGACCGGGGCCGCGAGGTCGAGCGCGTCTGCGTCGATGCGCGCCACGATCCGGTTACCCTCGCGCGTCACCCGCACCGGCGTCGCCGGCGTAATCTCGATCGTGGCGCGGGTCGGCGGTCCGGCCGCGTCAATCCGTGCGGCGACACGAGGCACGGCGACGTCGCCGACGAGCAGCAGGCGCGACGGGCGACGCAGATCGATGCGCGTGTCGAGGATGGGCGCGAGCGCGCGCGGCAGGAATTCGAGCGGGACGAGCCATCGACGGCCCGACCGGAGCGGGGGGGCGGGGAGCGTGATCACGCGGCCGCTGACCGACGCCATGGGCCGATCGGCCGACACCACCACGCTGCGGCCGCGGCCGGTGACGGTGAGGCCGCCCGCCAGCGTGTCCTCGCGGACCGTGACCTGAAAGAGCGACGCGATGTCGTCCAGGGCGATGAACTCCTGGCCGTTGACGACCGTGGTGGGCAGGGGGCGGCGCCCTTCGCGCGAGATGAGGGTGAGCGGCGCGGCAGGCGGCGTTCCCTGCGCCTGCACCAGCACGGCGATCAGGAGCGCGGAGCCGAAGACGGAGGCCGTGCGGCGCACGGTGTCATGATCGCACCGTTTTGGCTCGATTGCCCGCATAATGGCCCGCAGGGAGGAGCCATCGTGAGACGCACACTGACGGCCCTGGGGTTCGGGACGCTCATGGCAGTCGTCCCGGTGTCAGCGCATCATTCCTTTGCCACGTACTATTTCGAAGACCAATCGGTCACGCTCGAAGGCGTCGTCCAGGAACTGCAGTACCGAAGCCCGCACGCGATCCTGGTGTTCAGCGCGCGCGACGAGAACGGCCGCGCGCAGACGCTGACCGCCGAGTGGAGCAATCCGCGCCGGCTGAGCGGCGACGGCGTGATGAAAGATACGCTGCGGCCGGGCGATGCCGTGGTGGTCAGCGGCAGTCCGGCGCGGGCCGGCTCCGAGCACCGGCTGCACCTCAAGAAGATCCAGCGCCCGGCCGACGGGTGGGTGTGGGCCGGCGGCAACCGCGGGCGCCGCTAGGGGCGCCAGGCGTTGGGGCGGTTCCGTCGAACCGGACCCGCCGCTTCAGGCTTCCGACGTCGTCGGGTCGATGATCCGGCGCACCGTGTTCACGCTGTTGGCGGGGAAGCCGCCGCGCTTGGCGTGCTCGCGGACCGCCCCGGCATCGGCCGCGATGTACACACAGTAGATCTTGTCGTCCGTCACGTAGCTGTGCAGCCACTGCACCTGCGGCATTTCACGCAGCACGCTGCACGACTTCTGCGCGATCCCCTGCACCTGCGCGTCGGTGAGCTGGCCGGCGCCTGGAATCTCGCGTTCGATGACGAATTTCGGCATGGGACCCTCCGTGGACTGCTGACAACCGACAACTGCCCTCACGGCACAATCGCCGGCATCGAATCTTCCCAGCGGCTTCGGGTCAGCACGCGCTGGCCCGATCCGTCGGCGTTCATGATGAAGATCTGGCCGAACGGCTGGAACGCGTTGTCGTAGAGCGCCGCTTCGTCCTTGAAACCGTACCGCCCGCTCGTCCAGAGAATCGACCTGCCGTCGGGCGACCACGACTGATGGCTGTCGTTGCCCGCCGCCGACGTCAACCGTTTCACGTTCGTCCCGTCGGGCCGCATCGTGAAGATGTCGTAATCGTAATCCTCTCCGTGCGAGCGCCGCGTGAACGAAATCAGGTCGCCCTTCGGCGACCACGCCGGAAAGTTGTCCAGCTCCGAGGTCAGCGTCTTCACCGAGCCGTCGGCGAGCGTCAGGACGCGAATGCCGAAATCCGCCGGGCGGTCGTAATCGCCCCAGACGCGGTAGGCGATGCGCCTGCCGTCGGGCGAAAAGGTCGGGAACCCGCTGTTGAGCGGACCCGACGTCACATCCTTCGACTGCGATCCGTCGGCACGCACCATCATGACCTTCGCAGGCCGCTGCTCGCGCGCGCCGAAGAAGCCGCCGAACCCGAACGCAATCCACTGCCCGTCGGGCGACCAGGTGGGCACGAATGCGGGTCCGGACGGATCGGAGAAGACGACGCGCCGGTTCGAGCCATCGGCGTTCATCACCGCGATCGCCGCCTGCGGTGTCGCCAGGTTGCTGAGCTGGCTGAGGGCGAGCCGCCCGTCTTTCGAAAACTGCGGAAAGACGTCGGTGTACCGGACCTCGGTGTCGGGCTCCCAGCTATGGAGCGGCTGGTTCTGCGGCCGTGCCGTGAAGTCCGGCCGGTGAAAGACCACGCGGGTGCCGTCGGGCGACCACGAAGGATTGCGGAACGTCCCGCTCGTCGCGATGCCGCCTGTCGTGAACGCCAGACCGGCCTGCATGCCTCGCGGCGCGGCCTTGATGAGATAGCCGATGCGATCGGCGCTCAGGAACTGCGGCGACACCTTGAGGCCGGGGCCTGAGGTGTGCACGGTGCGTGCGCCGGTGGCGACGTCGATCGACACGACCTGCGAGGCGACCATGGGCTGCGCCGCGATGCGCGCGGCAAAGGTGAGCGACGTCTCCAGTTCGTAGAACACGAGGCGCCGGCCGTCGGGCGACCATCGCGGCGATCCGGTGGTCACGCCGGCGGCGGTCACGCGCCGCAGGCCGGTGCCGTCGGCCTGCATCACGTAGATGCTGAGCTCCTGCAGATGCTCCCAGCCCGGCGTCGGCAGCTTGTGCGGCCGGAACGCGTAGTGACGATCCGAGGTGAACGCGATGCGCGTGCCGTCAGGCGACCACGATGGCCGGAACGCGCCCTTGAGGTTGGCCGGCGCGGCCGGAAGCGCCTGCCCGCCCGTGAGGTTGCGCAGCGCGTGCGTCGTCAGGTCGAGCGTCCAGATGTCGGCGGTGTGCGAGCCGCGAGTGGAGACAAACGCCAGGTGCCGGCCGTCGGGAGCGATCGCCGCCTCGTCGTCGAGGTCGGGATCGTCGGTCAGCCGCTCGAGCCCCGAGCCGTCCGGGTGCACGCGGTAGAGGTCGGCCTGTCCCGATCCGGCGCGTTCGGACGTGAACACGATCCACGCGCCGTCGGGGGAGAACGAGGCGTTGTAGTCGAACCCGGACGTGGGGAAGAGCGGCCGCTCGCCCGAGCCATCGGCAGCGGCGACGTACAGCACCATGGCCGACGGTCCCAGGCGATTCATCAGCATGGTGTGCCTGGCCGCCGCCGACAGCGTGACGGCCAGCGCACACCCGAGTGCCACCCACAGGACGATTCTCGGTTTCATTGGTCTCTGCCTGCTGCCCACTGCCCACTGCCCACTCAGAACGTCAGCTTCACCGATACCCGCGCCACGCGCGGCGGGATCACCTGCAGCGGGCGCAGGTACGAGCCCGACTGCCAGCTGATCCGCTCTTCGGCGTTGCTGTTGAACAGGTTGAACAAGTCGACCGCGCCCGAGGCCTGGAGCGGACCGCTGAGGCTGAACGTCTTTTCCAGCCGCAGGTCGGTGATCACCACGTTGGGCTGCCGGTGCGTCCCCATCGGCTCGGCCAGCACCCGCACGGTGCCGTAGTTCAACGTCGTGTCGAACGTGCGGCCGTACGGGAGTCCCGACTGCTCACGCACCGTGCCCGCCAGCCGCATCCCGTACGGCAGCTCCACCGTGCCGAGCATCTTCGCGCTCCACACCGTGAACACGAAGCGCCCGGAGCCGTCGGTGCCGATCAGATCGTTCGGCGTCAGCGGAAAGACGTTGGTCCTGATCGTGTTCGGCGACTGCGCCTCCGGGTATTCATTGCCGTTGAACCAGCTCTTCATGATCGAATACGACGCGGCCAGCGACCAGCGATTGCTCATCCGCTTGGTGCCGCTGAACTCGTAGGTCAGGAAGTCGCCGTCGGAGTTGGGCACGTTCTGCGTCACGTTGATCGACGGCGTGCCGACGAACTGCGGGGCCAGGTTGAAGCCGGGAATCGGCGGACCGTCGTCCGCGGTGCCGATGCGCCCGTCCGGACCCGGATCCGGAATCATCACCGGCACGTTGAAGGCGTTGTACGGGCGGTTCAAGTTGACCGGTGAGGCATTGCCGGTCGATGGGGCATAGGCCTGCCGCGTCCCGCGCCAGACGACGCCGCCGCGCACCCCGACGTTCGCAACAAGCTCACGCTCGTACCACACGGCCACTTCGTGGACGTACGGATCCTTCAGGTTGGGATCCAGCGCCGTGCTCGCCGTGCCGCCGGCGTTGGCGATCAGACGCCCCTGCTCGCCGACGTCGTAGACGCCGTTGCCGTTCGGATCGGTCCAGGCAAAGCGCCGATTCCACAGGCCGTTGTTCGAGTTCGGCGTGAGAAACCCGGCCAGCCCGAAGCCCGGGTCGTACCAGTACTTCGCGTAGTTGAACTTCACGACGTTCTTGTTGTCCCCGGTGACCGCCCAGCTGGCGCCGAACCGCGGCGCGAACAGATTCCAGGTGTTCAGGTTGTCCTGCGCCGGGAAGCGGACCTCGGTCGGATTCCACCGGCTCACCGGGTGCACCATCTCGGGCACGTAGGATCGGAACCGGTCGAAGCGCACGCCGAGATTGAGCGTGAGCCGCTTCGGCATCTGCCACGTGTCGGTCACGTACGCCGACGTCACCGCGAGTCCGATCGTCTGCTCCCCCGGCTCGGTGAGCCAGACCTCGATCGGGACACGGTTGTTGTAGACGTGCACGACCTGATCCGGGAAGCCGCCGGCTTCGCTCCATTGCTCTTCACGGAAGTAGTTGCCGCCCACCTTGAAGTTGTGCGTCCCCCACAGGCTGTCCTTGAAGTAGCTCACCGACCCGAGCGCCTGCGGGCGGTCGCGATCCTGCACCCGGTTCTGGTTGCCGCCCCTGACGATGCGCGTGCCGGTGTCCTCGTAGCGGAGGCCCTCGGACTGGCGTTCGGTGGGGAAGTGGAAGAAGTACGTCCCGCCGCGCATTTCGGCGAACGCCGCGTTGCCGATGACGCGGTTGTATTCGAGCTTCCAGACCCCGCTGTTGTAGTCCTGGTACCAGGTGGAGGAACGGTCGAGGTTGATGGCGGCCGTCGCGCTCAGGCGGAACGCGTCGAGCCGATTCGTCTGAAGCTTCTCGGTCCGCTGGAAGTAGCCGATGAACTTGTTGTTGTTCGAGAGCTGGTAGGTGAACTTGCCGGTGAAGTTCTGGCCGCGCGAGTACTGCGGCTCGGCCGGATAGTTCGCGAACCACTGCTTGACGGCGAGGTAGCGGTACGACCCATACCACCACAGCTTGTCCGGGATGAGGAAGCCGCCGAGGTCGCCGTTGGTGTCGTGCCAGCCGGCCGATCGGTTCACCTCACGCGGTCCGAGCCTGCCGCCGCCGGTGACGCCTTTCGCAATCTGGTCGGGATCGATGTTGAACCCCTGCATCTTGTCGCTCTGGTAGTCCTGGTAGAGCGTGCCGTGGTACGTGTTGCCGCCCGACTTGCTCACCAGGTTCGAGAAGAGCCCCGGCGACCCGGTTTCGGCGCTGTGGCCCGCCGTGCTGATCGACACTTCCTCGAACGACCCGTAGTCGCCGTAGAAGGAGAAGCCGACGCCGCCGGTGGCCGAATTGGAGATGATGCCTTCCACGAGCGGCCGCTCCTGCCCGGTGATGCCGTAGACGTTGACCGGGAGCACGGTCATGGCGGCGCTCCCGCCGACGTCGAACTTCGACACCTGCACGCTGGGGCTGATGGCCAGGAGCGACCAGAAGTCGCGCGATCCGGTCGGAATCGCGGCGAGCAGCTCGGCGTTGTAGGTCGTTGTCAGCTCGGTCGACTGAATGTCCACCACCGGCGCCTGGCCTGTCACGGTGACCGTTTCGGCCAGCGACGCGAGCCCGATTTCCACGTCCACGGTGGCCGTGAAGCCGAGCGCGACGCGGATGCCTTCGCGCCGCACGGTCGCGAAACCCTGCAGCTCGTAGGTCAGCGTGTATTCACCCGGAGGCACGGCGGGGAAGCGGTACTGGCCTTCCTCGTTGGTGACGGCGTCGCGCGTGCCCATGAGCGAGGTGGCGGCGATCGTCACCGTGACGCCGGGCAGGACGGCTTTGGACGTGTCGAAGACACGCCCGTTGATGGCGCCGGTCGCCCCCGTGGTCTGGGCGGACGCGAACGGCGCGAGAGCGACGAGGCTCGCGACCAGAAGAACCGAAACCCTGACACGTGTCATCCGTCTTCCTCCATGAACTCGAAGCACCTGAGCACCTGAGCACCCGAGCACCCGAGCACC
>JACQZV010000190.1 GCA_016213695.1 Acidobacteriota bacterium
AGCCGCGCGCACGCTGAAGCGTGCGCGCAACGCAGCCTGCACGCGTGCTTACTTCGCGTGCGCGGCGGCGCGCTCGGCCGGCGCGATGCCCATCAGGTCGGCGTGCGCCGACACGTGCGCCTTGACGATCGCCTCGGCCTGCGCCAGCGTGCCGGCGTCACCCGCGCGGAATGCCGAATTTGCCTCGATCAGCGCTTTCTGGCTGGCCGGCGTCGAGTCGGGGCTGTCGTAAATCGCCGCGACCGGACAGGCCGGTACGCACGCCCCGCAGTCGATGCACTCGTCCGGGTGGATGAAGAGCATGCTCGTCTGCGCGAACTCCGGCTCGTCCTTGCGCGGGTGGATGCAGTCGACCGGGCAGACGTCAACGCATGCGCTGTCTTTGGTGCCAATGCACGGGTCAGTAATCACGAACGCCATGGCCGATGAGCTTACACAAAAATCGGCCGGTTTGGAATAGTCGGCGCCCGGCGCGGGCCTCGAGGCTAGCGGATGAAATGGATCAGGTGCTCGGAGGCGCCCATCATGTAGAAGCGGGCCCATTCGCCCGCAACCTTGTCCGTGCCGGTCCCGGTGTCGAGGCCAAGCACCTGCGGGTACCACTTACCGCCGTTGAGAATCTTGGCCGGCACCGACCACCGGGACGGGTCGTCGAGCGTCTTTGCGAACGACACGTAGATCCCCTCGTTGCGAAAGTTGTCGTCCTTCGCGCGGGTGAGCAGCATCACGTACCGCTCCAGGTACGTGTTCCAGTGCACCGACGGCCCCCAGAACTCGTCGACCAAGGAGTTGGTCGCGTGCCACGACCCGGTCGCGTGGAACACCGGCGAGGCCGCCGGATAGATCCACCGCGGCTGCTGGCCGAAGGCCGTCGCAGGGAGCCAGGCGCCGTCGCGCCAGATCGCGATCTTGCCGGCGGGCGCGTCCCGATCGGCCCACGCCATGCGGGCGACACCGACCCCCTGCGCCGCCGGCGATCGCAGGTACAGCGAATAGAAGAAATAGAGGTCGCGTGAGTCGGCGTCAAGCTGCACGCTGAAATCGCCGACGCCGCCGACGAAGTAGGCGTTCTCCGTCGCGCAGTCGTACTGGCGTGGCGGCGCCTCGAGCATGACGCCGAGCGGCTCCCACGTGGCGCCGCGGTCCTTCGACCGCGCGGCGCCTATCCGCGGCACCACCTTGTCGCTGCCCCGACACATTGTGGCCGGCACCTCATTGTGGTAGTAGCCGTACCATGTGCCGTCGACGTCCTGGACCACGGCTTCCATCCAGATGCCGCCCGCAGGCCAGGGATCGAGCGCGATCTGCCTGGCGGCGCCGAGCGTCGTCAGGTCGCGGCCCCAGGCCCGGCTCGGGCGGCCGGAGATGGAGGTCATCACGAACAGCAGGTTTCGCCCGCCCACCCGGTCCCACAGGGCGGGACTATTGCTGTCCACTTCGCCAGGAAGTTCCATCATTGAGGACGAACGCAGCTCCACGCGCGGCGTTCCTGACCCGTTCTGGGCTTCAAGGGGCGCCAGCAGGCACACGAGCGCCGTCACAGCGGCTGCAAGGAGAGGAATGCGCACGCCTCTCGCGCATGCACGAGTTGTGCCTGCGATGGGGAGAGGAACGTTCGTCATGTACTGTGATTACGACGCTCACGCGGTTGCCACTTACCCGAAATTTCCAGGGCAGTGCGTGCCCGGTGGCGGCGGAGAGAGATGGACGGAACCTTAGTTCGCACGCACCGGCCTGAAGGTGCCGGTACCAGATTCCGAGCGTTATCATCATGCGGCCGTTCGGGCGCGGACCGGACGAGCCTGCCTCCGTCGAAAGGTATCGCCTCATGAAGCGTCTTATTGCACCGCTCATCGTCGTGCACCGGTACGTCGGACTGGCCCTGTGCCTGGTGTTCCTGATCTGGTTCTCATCGGGACTGGTCATGGTCTACAAGCGCATGCCGGAGCTGACGGCGGAGGAGCGGCTCGAACGGCTGCCGGCGCTGGACCCGGCCGCGATCCGTCTGACGCCGGCGGCGGCGTTCGACGCGGCGGGGGTGACCGGTGCGCCGCAACGCGTGCTGCTGACGTCGGTGCAGGGGCGGCCGGCGTACCGCTTCGCGTTCGATGCCGGCTCACTCACGGTCTTTGCCGACGACGGCAGCTATCTGGAGAACGTGGCGCCGGACGACTCGGTCTCGATTGCGGCCGGGCTGTTCCCCGACAGCCGCAGCACGGTGCGATACCTCGACGCCAGGACCGGGCCCGACCAGTGGACGATCACGAACCGCTTCAGTACGACCGGCGCGCTCCACCGCGTGGCGCTTGGTGACGCTGCCGGCACCGAGGTCTACGTCGCCGAAGCAACCGGCGAGATCGTGATGAAGACCGACCGCGCGAGCCGCTTCTGGGGGTACGCCGGTCCCGTGATGCACTGGTTCTACTTCACGCCGCTGCGCGTGGGGCAGGCGCCTCTCTGGAACACGCTGATCGTGTACGGGTCGGTGGCCGGCTGCGTGCTCTGCCTGCTGGGCCTCGTCATCGGCGTGTACCGGTTTTCGCTGTCGCGCCGGTTTCTTCGCGGCACGTCGGCCACGCCCTACGCCGGCTGGCTGCGGTGGCACCATTACGCCGGTCTGGCCTTCGGCGTCATCGCCTTCACCTGGACGCTCAGCGGCCTGCTGACGATGACGCCGTGGAACCTGTTTCCCCCCGCCGGGCCGTCGCGCGCCCAGGTGAGCGCGATCCGGGGCGGGGCGGTCGCGCTCGATCGCTTCACCGTGACGCCCGCGGCCGCCATCGGCGCGTTTCGGACGCAGTTCGAGCCGAAGGAACTGGAGCTGCTGCAGTTCATGGGCGAGCCCTATTACGCGGCGTACCAGCGCGACGTATCGGTCCGGCCGCATCAGGACACCGCCCGCTACGCGCCGGGCGACGAGCGTCCCGCACGCGTGCTCGTGTCGGCCGGCGGCGGCGCGCCGCAGATCCGCGCCCCGTTCACGCGCGACGATCTGCTCGCGGCGGCCCGGGCCGCCATGGGCGGCGTGGACCCGGTGGACGTGGCGTGGCTCACCCGCTTCGACGCGTACTACTACGATCGAACCGGCGGGCGTCGCCTGCCGGCGCTCCGGGCGAAGTTCGACGACGCCGATCAGACGTGGCTCTATCTGGACTCGAGCGACGGATCGCTCGTGCTGGCGGAGGTGCGCGGCAGCCGCGCCGAGCGATGGCTCTATCAGGGCCTGCACAGCCTGGACTTTCCGCGGCTGTACCAGACGTCGTGGGCGTGGTACCCGCTGATTGTCGGCTTGAGCCTGGGCGGCATCGCCCTCAGCCTGACGTCGCTCATCGTGGCGTGGACATTCCTGCGAGGGAAGGTGCGGCCGGCCGTCGAGCCGGCGCGGGTCAGCGTGCGGCAATCAGCGTAGCGGACGGCGCGTCGCCCGGAATCACCAGGTCGATGACGCCGGCGGTACTTGGCTTTTCCTTTCCCGAATAGACGAGGTCGACAGTCGCGGTCTGTCCGGCCTTGACGTCCACGGTGCGCGTCAGCCGTCCGTATGCTTCGTGCCACGTCTGGACGGCGTACCGGCCCGGCGGGACGCGCGCAATCGTAAACGCGCCGTCGGCCCCGCTCACTGCGAAGTACGGGTGCGGCACGACGCCGATCCACGCCACCATCCAGGAATGGATGTCGCACTTGACGCGCATGACCACATCCTCGGACGTGAGCGTGAACGTGTTCGTCATGGCCTTGAGCGGCTGGCTCATGTTGAAGGCGTTGCCGCGCTCGGACAGGCTGTGCACGTTGTGCGCGGTGCCGTCGCTGTTCGTGATCTGCAACGTCTGGCCGACGCGCGCGCCGATCATCCGTGGCACGAACAGGCACCCCCGCTGATCGAGCGCAACAGGCTGTGAGGGCACCGGCGTGGTCGGAAACGATCCCTGCAGGCTGACGAAGGTATGCGCCAGGCCGCCGTCGGCGCTGCGCACGACGAAGTCCTGCGTGACGCGCCGGCCGCCGTTGGCGGCGGCGCACCGCGGGTCGCCGCCCATCCGGATGACCGGGCTGGGCGGCGCGGGGGCCGTCAGCCGGACGTGCCCGACGATCGTCCCCATCGTGCCCTGGGCGTCGAGGGCGACGCGCTGCGGACCGGCCGCGACGAGCAGTGCCACCGCGCCGGTGGCGGACAGCAGCACGACACGCTTACCCACGGGTCACGGCTTGGCGTTGGATGGTTTGGCCGCTCCAGACTCCCTGGCCGCGTTGGCTGCCGCCTCGTTCGGGTACCAGAACTCCAGATGGCAGTTCTCGCACACCATGTCGATCTTCTCGCCGACATCGAACAGGCCCTGCGTGTTCTTGGCGGCGACGATTTGCATCGTTTCCTTGCCGACGTTCTGCAGCGCGGTGACGTGTTTGAGCCAGCTGTCCCGGTTGGCGTCGATCTTCACCTGAATGTCCTTGGGTGTCAGCTCCTCGGGGCCGTCGCTTGAGTTCTCTTCCTCGGGCTTGGAGACGCGGCGTCCGGGCATCACGAGCAGGTTCGGCGCCTCGGCGAGGGTCACGGCGGCATGCAGGAGGTCATCCCAGTCCTCGTCGGTGCGCGGCATCTTCTCTTCGGTGCCCTTGGCGGTGATCGTGACCGCCACCGAGTTGAAGATCTTGAACGCGTTGTATTCGACGAGGTTGTGCATGATGTCCCGGATCGGCGCCACGGCGACCGGCATCGGCGCGGCCGGCTGCGGCTGCGGGCTGCTGCAGCTGACGGCCGCAGCGACCGTCAGGGCCATCGTGCTCATGAGAACGAGCCAGCGGAAAGCGCGCATCTGGGGTTCCTTTCGTGTCGTCGCATCTGCGCGCCGGGGCGGCGCGAGTGCAGACGCCAGTCTACTAAACCCGGCCGGACGATGAAATCTGAAGACTTGCTGAATTTTCGTTCAGAATCGGCCGCGCCGTCAGCCCGGATTATTCCGCATCACGCCGCGCGTCGACGCCGAATCTGCCGGCCGGCTCACCGGCACTCCGGATGCTGGCAGTCGCACCGCAGCTCAGTTCTGTCGCCCGCCTGCTTGCAGTGATCGCTGCAGTACTTCCCATGAGGCCCGTTTGGTGGCACCATGCACGCACATGCCGGATGCGCACATTTTGTTCCCGTTGTAGCCATCACGCACCTCCATCAGAGCACTCTACGCCTGTAGCCCGGTCGCGACAAGTTCGGCGGCCCGGAGTCTGGCTCGTGTGTGCCGTCGTTCTCGCTGCCGGCATCGCGGTGCCGCGCGCCGCCGGGCAGCGTCCCGACGGCGCCGGCCTCGATCTCACCGCGGCGCTGGTGAACATCGGCCAGCGCGTGGAGGCGTGGTACTCGCGGGCGCAAAGCATCGTCTCCAGGGAAACCGTCTCGATTCAGCCGCTCCGCGCCGACCTGAGCCCAGGGGCGTCCCCCCGCCGGCTCGCCTACGAGCTGCGCGTCGCGTGGGATCCCTCCAGACCGGGGCCGCTCGGCACGCCCGACGTGAGCGTGGTACGGCAGCCGATCCGCGCCGGCAGGGGGAAGCCCGGCCGGGACGAGGATCCCGGCTGCATGGACCCGAAGCCGGTGTCGCCCGAGCCGCTGGCGATGTTCCGGCCGTCGCGGCTGGCCGAATCGGCGTTCTCGCTGGCGGGCACGACGCGCGTCAACGGCCGTGCGGCGCTGCTCATCGACTATCGGGGCGTGGCTGCCCGGCCGCCCGCCATCTCCTGGACGAAGGACTGCGTCACGGTGGAGCTCGACGGGCGATCGCGCGGCCGTCTCTGGGTGGAGACAGCCACCTACGACGTGCTGCGCATCGACGACCGGCTCGCGGCGCCGTTTGAATTTGACGTGCCCCGCGAGTACATGCGCCGCGGCGCGGCCCCGACGATGGTCGTCGAGCGGGCTGAGACATCGATCCGCTACGCTCGCGTCCAGTTCCAGGATCCGGAGGAGTCGATCATGCTGCCGGTGTCGATCGACAGTCTCACCGTGATGCGCGGCACGGGCGTCCAGCGGGTGCGCATCAGCCAGCGGCTGTCGGATCACCGCCGGTTTCTCACCGAAGGACGGATTCTGGACTAGGGAGCCTGGCGTCGAAGGTCCGGATCGCCTCCACGATCATGTCGGCCGCGTCGCCGAAGAAGCCCGGGTCGATCGTGTCGGGGCTGTCGGCCGGCTTGTGGTAGGCCGCGTGGTCCTCGACGCCGAAGTACACGAACGGCACACCGGCATCGTGAAACGGACCGTGGTCGGAGGAGTGCGTCCAGTCCTCCCGGCCGCCGTCCTGTCGGGACGGGCGATCGTGGCCGAACCGGATCGCCACGGACGCGCGCGTCTGGATGTCTTCGAGAATCGCCGTTTCCCACGGCGCGTGGAAGGGCCCCGCCGCATAGATCTCGTTCGCGGCGCTCCGCGAGACCATGTCCAGGTTGATGTTGAGCCTGACGCGTCCGCGCGGCAGCACACCAGAGCGCAGGAGCGCGCGCGCGCCGTGCAAGCCCGCTTCCTCCGCATCGAGTGCGGCGAACACGAGCGTGTGGCGCGGCGCCGTCGTCGTGAAGTGGCGCGCGGCGGCGAGCAGCACCGCGATACCGGACGCGTTGTCGTCGGCGCCCGGGTAGAGCACGCCGTCGCGGATGCCGAGGTGGTCGTAGTGCGCCGTCACGACGATGATGCCCGGCTCGCGGCCGGCGATGCGCCCGACGACGTTCGCCGCCGGATACACCGTGCGCACGCCGCCGCCGGGCAGGACCGCGCGGCCCTCGCGCGCCGCGAAGGTGAACGGCTGCATGTACCCGTTGCCGCGCGCCGGCGTCAGCCCGATCGACGCGAACTGGTCGACGAGCCACGCGCGGGCCTTCAGCCCGCCGGCGGTACCCGCCCGCCGGCCCTCGAACGGCGCCGAAGCCAGCGTCAGCACGTCGCGCATCAGGCGCGTGCGATCGACGTATCGGGCGGCGGCTGCGGCGGGCGCCTGCGCGCCGCGCGCGGCGATCGGCGTGGCGCGCCACGCCGCCTGGCAGAGGAGCGCCGAGGCCAGGCTGAGCAGTACGATGACGCGCGTCATGGATGCCAGTGTAGCCGGCTCTGTGGTAAAAGGAGGCTGAGACACCGGTGGACAGGCGCTCCTTCCTCGATTCGCTGTCTCGCGGCCTGGCCGCGACGACATTGTTCCCTTCCATCGGCTTCGCGCAGCAGGGTATTCCGAAGGATCGCCTGATCGTCCGCTCGCCGCGTCCCGAGGATCTCGAGACGCCCGTGCACCTGCTGACGTCCTGGATCACTCCCAACGAACTGTTCTACGTACGATCGCATTTCTACACGCCGTCGATCGACGCGGGCGCGTGGACGCTCCGTGTCGACGGGGAGGTCGACCGGCCGCTCGATTTGACGATGGCCGAGTTGCGCAGCGTGCCGTCGATCTCGCAGGTCGTGACGATGGAATGCGCCGGCAACGGCCGCGCGTTCTTCGACCCGCCGGTCGCGGGCGTGCAGTGGGAGAAGGGCGCGATTGGCACGGCAGCCTGGACGGGCGTCCGCCTCGCCGACCTGTTGAACCGCGCGGGCGTCCGCCCGTCGGCGCGGTACGTCTGGCTCGACGGGGCGGATCGGGGCCTCGGTCGCGCGCCGGATTTCGTCCGCAGCCTGCCCGTCGAGAAGGCGATGCACCGCGACACGCTGCTCGTCTACGAGATGAACGGCGAGCCGCTGCCCGCCTCGCATGGCTTCCCGCTGCGTGCGATCGTGCCAGGGTGGGAGGGCGCCTACTCGGTCAAGTGGCTGACGCATCTGCAGGTGAGCGCGCGCGATCACGACGGGCCGTTCGTGCAGGCCGGCTACCGCTATCCGCGCCGGCCGGTGGCGCCAGGCAGCGCCGTCCCGGCCGCCGAGACGGTGCCTCTGCGGGACCTGCCGGTGAAATCGCTGATTACGATGCCGGCGAGCAACGCCGTCATCTCGCGCGGCGTGCCGGTGCGCATCGCCGGCTTCGCGTGGGCGGGCGAGGCCGGGATCCGCCGCGTGGACGTGTCGACCGACAACGGACGCACGTGGGCGGCCGCGCGGCTGGGCCCCGACGAGGCGCGCTATGCGTGGCGGGCGTTCGAATACGTGTGGCGGCCCGGAGGGGGCGGATCGTACCTGGTCCTCTCCCGGGCGACCGACACGCGCGGGCTCACGCAGCCGATTGTGCCCGACTGGAACCCCGCCGGATACGTCTGGAACGCCATCGATCAGATCCGGGTCAATGTCGCGGTGTAGTGCGGCGGTGGTCGTCGCCTGCGTGCTCTCGTGCGCGTCGGTGGCGACCGGGGCGCAGGGGCAGGCGGGGGCCGACGGGCTGCCGGCGGGCGCCGCCGCGGCGATCCTCCGCGTCCGCTGCACCACCTGCCACGGCACCGCCGTCATCGTGCAGCAGAGGCTGTCGCGCGCCGGCTGGTCCGGCGAGCTGGACAAGATGACCGGCTGGGGCGCCCCAGTCGAAGGCGCCGAACGCCAGCCGCTGCTCGACTACCTGGCGACGCACTTCTCCGGCGGCGCGCGCGCGGCAGCGGCCGGCGACGAGGGGTCTGGGGCGGCCCTGCTCGCGTCCCGGTGCGGCGCCTGTCACGATCAGCGCCTGATCGACCAGCAGCGGCTCGATGCTGCCGGCTGGTCGCGCGAGCTCGACAAGATGATCGGCTGGGGCGCTCCGGTGGCGGACGCGGAGCGGGAACCGCTCGTCCGTTACCTGATGAACCGCGCCGGTCGCTGACTGGATTCGCCCGGAACGGTCGTGTTACCGTAGCCGCCCTGTTCTTTCGGGGACGATTCATCCGCTCGATCAAGGAGAAGACGACCATGCGTCACGGACAGATGTTCGGAGCGGCGTTGGCGATCGTGTTCGGCGGCGCCTTCGTCGTGAGCCAGGTTCCGGCCGGCGCGCAGGGGAGCGGCGCGGCGGGTCAGATGCCGGCGGGCGTGCATGCGATGCAGGCCGGCGGCAAGTCGGTGCTGGCCAGCGGCCAGATGATGACGCTCTATACGTTCGCGAAGGACCAGCCGGGCGTGTCGAACTGTAACGACAACTGCGCGAAGAACTGGCCGCCTCTGATGGCGGCGGCCGACGCCAAGCCGATGGGCGACTGGACGGTCATCACGCGCATGGACGGAACGAAGCAGTGGGCCTACAAGGGCCTGCCGCTGTACCTCTGGGCCAAGGATGCGAAGCCGGGCGACACGACGGGGGACGGGATGGGCAACGGCGCCTGGAAGATCGCGGCTCCGTAGCGCTGCCGGTTCGTGAGTTCGACCGAGAGTCGAGGGAAGAGGTGTGACGTGCGACAGATGACCTACGTACTCATCGCCGCTGCCTCGCTGGCCGTCGGTGTCTCGACGTCCGCGCAGCAGGACATGGTGAAAACGCACATCGGCCATGTGACGACGGCGTTTCAGGGCACGCCGACCGGCCAGGGGCTGCTCCCGACGGCCCTCGCCGAGGCGAAGATCGCGGCGCAGCACGCGGCGCTGGCGATGAAGTCGGAGGGGAACCTCGACGGCATGAAGCTGCACGCGGGGCACGTGATCAACGCCGTCGATCCGAGCGTCGAAGCCAACGGACCGGGCCTCAAGTACGGGGTGAAGCGCGCCGCCGCCGGCGTGGCGCAGCACATCGAGCTCGCCGCCAAGGCCGAGGGGGCGTCGAAGAACGTGATGACGCATTCGGTGCACGTGGCCACCTCGGCGGGCAACGTGGCCACATGGGCGGACGACATCGTCGCCACGGCGCAGCAGGTCCGGTCGGCGACCGACGCGAAGGTCGCGGCCGAGCACGTCGCGCACCTCAACATGCTCGCGCAGCAGCTCGTCGCCGGGGTCGACGCCAACAAGGACGGCCAGACCGGATGGCAGGCCGGCGAAGGCGGCCTCCAGCAGGCGGAGACGCACATGAACCTGCTGCTCAAAGGCGAGGGGCAGTAGGCCAGCCCCGGCATCTTCACGTCCTCCATATCCTGCCTCGATGCTGAAGCTGGGCGTCGTGATTGCGAGCGTGCGCGAGGGGCGCGTCGGGCTGCCGGTCGCGCAGTGGTTCATCGAGCGGGCGAGGCAGCACGCCACGTTCGACGTGTTGACGATCGATCTGAAGGCGCTCGATCTGCCGATCTTCGCCGAGCGCAACCATCCCCGGCTGCGGCAGTACGAAAACGAGAAGCAGAAGGCGTGGAGCGCGATGGTCGCGCCGCTCGACGCGTTCGTGTTCGTGACGCCCGAGTACAACTACAGCACCGCGCCGGCGCTCCTCAACGCGCTCGATTACCTGTTGGCGGAATGGCAGTACAAACCGGCGGCGCTCGTGACCTACGGCGGCATCTCGGGCGGCCTGCGCGCCATGCAGATGATCCGGCAGACGCTCGCGTCGCTCAAGATGGTGATGATGGTCGAGGCGGTGAACCTCCCGTTCGTCGCGCAGTCAATCGACCGTGACGCCGGCGTCTTCAAGGCAACCGAGGTGCACGACAAGTCGGCGGTCGCGATGCTCGACGAGCTGCACCGGTGGGCCGTGGCGCTCGCGACGCTGCGGACGTGACGCTCACATCCGCCAGGCGTACTGGAGCTTGACGAGCAGCTGGTTGGACTCGAGCGCCCACCGATCGGCGAGCGACCGGACGTTGTGGTTGTAGACCACGAAGAGATCCGCCACCGGCAGGAACGTCCACCGCAGGCGCGTGTTGGTCCCGACCGACTTCGTGTCGGTGTCGTACTGCACGTAGCTGGCGATCGAGAGATCCGACGAGAAGTTCACGCGGAGCCGTGAGCCCACCAGCGTCTGCGTGAAGCGGCCGCTCACCAGGTCGCCCGCGTTCCGCTGGCCCGTGAACTCGACGGTCAGGAGCGGCGTCGGGTTCCACGCCCCCGTCCACTCCAGCTGGTCCAGCTGGCCGTCGTAGAAGCCGCCGAACCACCACGTGAGCTGGGTGTAGAGCCGCCGCTTCTGCGCCGTACTCGCCTCGACGCGATACCGCCTCCAGTGGTACGACCCCGGCGCAATGACGACGCCGGACGCGATCGGGAACGGCGCCACGAGCCGCTCGCCGGTCGGGTTGATGTTGATTTCCAGGCGCTCGCCGCTCCGGAACCGCCAGTTAATCGGTGCTGTGAACACCCGATAGCTCTCCCAGCGGCCCGCGAGGTCGGTGGCGACAAGCGGCTGAAACTGGTAGAAGAGCTGCTGAAACGGCCCCCGGGCGACCCGGGTCCGGTTGTTGATCTGGCCGTTGAAGAGCTGCACGGCGCGCCGCGGCACGAAGGCGAGCGACGGGTCGAAGTCGCGGCCGATGCGTTTGTAGATGAGGTTGATGTCCCAGAGGTCGTTGGGATAGTCGATCGTCATCCCGTACGCGGTGCCGTCACGGCCGAGGCGCGCGCGTCCGGTGCCGAGCCACCAGCCGCCGGCGAGCAGGTTCTTACTGCCGCGAAAGCGCGACGTCGCGTACGTGAAATCCGCCCCGCCCATCCAGCTGTCCTGGCGGCCGAGCGGGTCGCCCACGCTCGCGATCGCCCCGACCCACGATTCCGACAGGATGTTCTGTTTGACCCGTCCGACCGCCATCAGCGTGTCGTCGCCGACCACACCGGGCTTCGCGCCGGTGCCCGCGACGAGGCCACCCACGTTCGTGCTGCCGGCGCGCCCGTTGATCTTGCCGCCGGCGCGGATCGGCACCTCACGGCCGTTTACCAGGCCGACCCGGCGGCTGAAGAACGGGATCACGTCCTGGCCGAGCCCCGAGGCGAACGCGAAAATATCGGCACCCTCGAGAAAGAACGTCCGCTTTTCCGGAAAGAACAGGGGGAACCGCGTCAGGTTCGTCCGCCTCGTGTCGACTTCGGTTTCCGCGAAATCCGTGTTGACCGTCACCGATGCCAGCATGCCCGAGCCCAGCCGCTGCGAGAGGTCGAGGCTGGGTTGAAACTCCCCGTCGACCGACGCGGCGGGAGCCGGGACGCCCCCGCCGGTCGTCATCGCGGGCCGCACGCTCAACCCCATGCCCTGGTTGAACGCCGGCAGGTTGGTCAACCGGCCCGCCCGACTCGTCTGCGTCACCTGGTACTGCCGCGCCGCCGATGCCCACCGATCGGTTTCGAGCAGGCGCTGCAGCCGGCGCTGCACGTTGAAGTGCCACTCACGGAGCCCCGGCTTGAAGCTGAGCGTCTGCGTCGGAATGCGCATCTCGACGCTCCACCCTGTGGCCGTGCGGGCGGTCGCGGCTTCCCAGATGCCGTCCCAGTCGGCATTCTCGTTCTCGCCGCCCGGGTTGATGATCGCGTCGTACCGGGCGCCCCGCGGGTTGACGGCGAACACGTAGCCCGAGCGGCCGTCGAGAAACGGCCCGAGCACGACGCGCACATGATCCTCGTTGTTGAGCTACGCGTCGCGCCGGACGCTGAAACTGACGACGCCATCGGGGTCTGAGTCCTCGCAGAGGATGCCGATGACGAGTCCGGCGGTGTCGGCCAGCACTCTCACCGTCGTCCGTGCGCTCGGCGCGGCCCCTTCGGCCGGGTCCGTCTGCAGAAACGCGCCGGCCGCATCGGCCGCCGTCCACGCCCCTTCGGCCAGGACGCCGTCGAGGACAATGCGCTCGGCGATCGAGCCGGCGAGCAACGACGGAGTGTCCGCGGTCTGGCGGTGTGCTGCGTGGGGCGCCAGCCAGCAAGACGCTGCGACGACTGCCAGAACCCGCGCTCGAGCGGCGCTCATTTCAGCATCTTATCTGAACGGGAATTCAGCAATTCTTCAGTTTCGGCGCGGAGGGGGAGGCGTCTCCTATAATTGAGGGCGTCAATCTCCCGTCCATCCGGGCCATCAGGAAGACGCAGCAGCCGTATGCGAACGATCCAGTGGTTGTTTTTCATCAGCGTGGCGCTGTTCGTGAGCGGGATTGGTTTCGTGATTGCGGCGGCACGGACCTCCCGGGAGGCGCCGGCCGCCGTCGAGGCGCCGGCCGCCGCGCCGGTCGCCAGCATCAAGCAGGTCATGCAGGGCATTACGATGCCGGCGGCCACTTCCGTTTACAACGCCGTCGGCACCGTCATGAATGCGGACGGCATCAAGGAGACCGCGCCGCAGAACGACGAGGAGTGGACGGCGCTCGCCAGCCAGGCTGCGGCGCTCGTCGAATCGGGGAACCTGCTGCTCATCGGCAAACGCCTTGTCGACAGCGGCGAGTGGGTGACGATGACGCGCGCGATGATCGAGAAAGGCCAACTCGCCATCAAGGCCGCCGAGGCGCACGACAAAGAGGGTATTCTGTCGGCGGGTTCCGAGATTAACGACACCTGCGACACCTGCCATGCCAAATATCAGCGTCAGTAGAAGCGTCAGTAGATACGCCGCGGCGTGGACCGCCGCCGCGCTGCTCGTGCTCGGCGCGTCGGCCGGCCTCGAGGCCCACGGCGTCTCGGGCAAGGACGCCGTGTTCCTGCAGGGGCTTCAGGGACAGGCGATCGGTCCGCTGCTGTATCTCGGGGCCAAGCACATGGTGACCGGCTACGATCACCTGCTGTTTCTGGTCGGCGTCATCTTCTTCCTGTACCGGCTGCGCGACGTGCTCCTGTACGTCAGCCTGTTCACGATCGGCCACAGCACGACGCTGCTGCTCGGGGTGCTCGGCGGCGTCCACGCGAATTCGTTTCTCGTCGACGCGGTCATCGGCTTCTCGGTCGTGTACAAGGCGTTCGAAAACATGGATGGCTTCAGGCGCGTCTTCGGCTGGCAGCCGAACACGCGGCTGGCTGTCCTGGTCTTCGGCTTCTTCCACGGCTTCGGCCTCGCCACCAAGCTGCAGGAGTTCGCGCTGTCGCCGAACGGGCTCGTGGTCAACATCGTCAGCTTCAACGTCGGCGTCGAGATCGGGCAGTTCCTGGCGCTGACGGGCATCCTCATCGCGTTGACCTACTGGCGGACGCGGGAAGGATTCCTCCGTCACGCATTCGCCACCAACGCCGTCGTCATGGCGTGTGGTTTCCTGCTGGTGGGCTATCAGCTCTCCGGCTACTTCCTTCCCACGCTCTGACCATGACTGTCGAACGCGAGCAGATCACCGAAGCCAGACATCGCCTGGCCGTGGCGGCAGGAGCCGCGCTTCTCGGCGCCGGGCTGATTCTCGTCATGTTCGTGCTGCCGGCTGAATTCGGCGTCGACCCGCTTGGCACCGGCGCGCGCGCCGGCCTCCTCCCGCTCGGGATCACGGGCCAGCAGGTGCAGGCGCTCGAGCAATCGGCGTCCGCCGGCGCGGGGCAGGCCGTCATCGTGGTGCCACAGGAGAAGGCGTTCAACAGCGAAACGGTGGAATTCATGGTCGCGCCCCGCGAGGGGTTGGAATACAAGTACCGGCTCGACAAGGGCGAGGCCCTCCTGTACTCGTGGAAGGCCACCGGCCCCGTGAATTTTGAGTTTCACGCCGAGCCCGACGGCGCGCCACGCGGGTATGCGCAGTCCTACGAGAAGCGGCAGGCGAGCCAGGCGTCCGGCACGCTGACCGCCCCGTTTGCGGGCATTCACGGGTGGTACTGGGAAAATATCGGCGACCGGGCCATCACCGTCACGCTGACGAGCGCCGGCTACTACAACCTGGCCCACGAATTCCGGGCCGGCCAGCCGGTCAGGAACAAGATGTTCCAGTAGAATCAGGACCTGTGCTGCGACGCCTCATCGCGCTCGGGCTGACGGCTGCCATCCAGGTGGGGGCGCTCTATGCGCCGCTCGTCCACGCCCATCTCGACGACGACCATCACGGCAGCCATCGCGTGCATGCGCACGCGAGCGGGCATGTCACCGTCCATCATCACGATGCGCCTGGCACCACGGCGGTCACGCCCGCCGAGGATGCCGACCACGTGACCCAGCTCCAGGTGTTCGTCGCCGTGCACAGCGACGTGTTCGCCGACCCCGCGCTCCCGCCGGCGCGTTTTTCGCCTCCCGCGGTTCTCGACTCGCTGATGCGCCGTCCCCCGGAGGTCGTCCGCAGCCACGGGCCGCCTGACGGAGGGCCGTCCGGTTCTCGCGCCCCGCCCGCCTCCCTGTCCTGATTCGACGGCCTGCCGGCCGTCCGTCTGCTTTTTTTCAAAACCGAGGTGTTATGCGCAGAGTGGTGCTCCGCGCCGCGCTGGTGATGGCCGTTCTCGTGCCGTCCGGCGCCGGCGGCCAATCGTTGATGCTGACTGAATCCGACGCGCTCGCGCGGTTGTCGGCGGGCAGCCCCCGCGTCCGCGCGATCCGTGCCGGCATTGACGTCGCCCGTGTGGACATCCTGTCCGCCGGCCGGCGGCCCAATCCGCGCGTCAACTGGGACCGGCAGTCCGTGTCGGGCGTGACCGAACACTACGTCACGGTCTCACAGCTCCTGCCGACCAGCGGCCGGCGGGGTCTGGAGGTGCAGGCGGCATCGGCGCGGGCGGCAGCCGCCTCCGGCCGCGTTGACGATGAGGTCCGCCGGCTCCGGGCCGATCTGCGGCTTGCCTTTGCGGACCTCGAGGCCGCGCAGCAGCGGTCGCAGGAATTGCTGACGGCGCGAGACCGGCTGCGCGAGCTGGCGCGCATCCTCGCGACGCGCGAGAGCGAGGGCGACGCCGCCGGCTTCGATCGTCTCCGCGTCGAGCGCGAAGTGCTCGACGTTGAAGCGGACCTCGTGATTGCGACGACGGAGCGCACGCGCGCGCAGGCGACGCTGGCGGGATTTTTCGACGCCATCACGGATCCATCCGGGATTGTCGCGGTCCCGCGTGGCGCCGCGCTGGCGCCGGTGCCCTCGGTCGCAGCCTTGATGGAGACGGCAGAGACCAGCCGCGGCGACCTGCTGGCGCTCGGGCAGGATCTGGAGGCGGCGCGCCTGTCGTCACGTGCCGCGTACCGCAGCCTGATCCCGGAGCCTGAAATTTTCGTCGGGACCAAGTCATCGACGGCCACCGGCGGCAGTGCCGGAAGCGCGATCACCATCGGGACGCAGGCCACCGGGAGCGTGATTGGGGTGCACGCGACGATTCCGCTGTTCGACCGCGCGCGGCCGGAACGAACGCTGGCTGCCGCGAAGGCCGCACAGGCCGAGGCGGAGGCGGAGGCATTCCGGGTGGCGCTTCGAGGGCAGGCCGTCGCGCTTCGCGCCGCCGTCATCGAGCGTCGGGAGGGTGCCGACCGCTATCGCACCGAGGCGGTCAACCGGGCCGATGAAATCGAGCGAATCGCGCGCGTCAGCTACGACGCCGGCGAGCGCGGCATCCTCGAACTGCTGGACGCGTTCCGCAGTGGAACGTCGGCCCGCGTGCGGCAGGCGACGCTCGACCTCGCGGTGCGCCAGGCTGAAATCGAGATCGAATTCGCAACCGGCTGGGAGACGTTATGACGATGAGAGGACGACTGATCGGCGCCGCACTCCTCACGGCCGTGGGCCTGACCGGCTGCACGCGGCCCGGTGCGCCCGCGCCGGTTGCCGAGAGCGGGCTGGCCACACTGGACGTCACGCACTGGACCGGGAAGACCGAGCTCTTCATGGAGTACCCGACGCTGGTGGCCGGCCGCTCGGCGCTGTTTGCCGTCCATCTGACCAGGCTGGCTGATTTCACGCCGCTGACCGAAGGGCGCGCCGCCGTGGAGTTCACGCCGGAAGCGGGCGGGCCGCCGAAGGTGCTGACCGGACCGCCGCCGTCGCGCCCCGGGGCGTTTCGTGTCGAGGACGTGCCCCCGGCGGCGGGACGCTACCGGTGGGCGCTCGTACTTGACGCGCCAGGACTGCCGGACCGGCACGATCTCGGCACCGTCACCGTGTTCCCGGACGAGGCGGCGGCGCGATCGTCCGCGGACGGGCAGCCGGCTGACGACCCGGCCGCGATCGCGTACCTGAAGGAGCAGCAGTGGACCAATGCGTTCGCGACCGCGCCGGTCGAGGAGGCGGAGGTGCGCTCGTCGGTGCGCGCACCGGCAACCGTGCACCCGCTGCCGGGCGGGGAGGCAATCGTATCGGCGCCGGCGGCCGGCCGGCTGATGGCCGACACGCTGCCGTCGATTGGCGACCGCGTGCGCGCCGGGCAGGTGTTTGCGTGGCTCGAACCGCGGCTCTCGGCGGGGGCCGACCGCGCCACGCTCGCCGCGGAAGTGGCCGAGGCGCAGGCGGCGCTCGAGGCCGCGCGCGTCGAGCAGGGCCGCGCCGAACGGCTGCTCGCCGAGCGGGCCGTGCCCGCGCGGCGCGTCGAGGACGCCCGTCGTGCCACGACGGTTGCGGAGACGCGCCTTGGCGCCGCCGGGGCGCGTCTCGGCCAGCGGGACGAAACGCTGCGGACCGGCGGGGGAGTGGCGGCGGGCAATCGGTTCACGCTCGTGGCGCCGATCGCCGGCCGGCTGGCGGATGTGACGGCCACGCTCGGGGCCGCCTACGACGAAGGGACCCCGCTGTTCAGAATCGTGCGAACCGACCGCGTCGAGCTGGAAGTGCAGGTGCCCGCGGCCGACGTCGCGGCCGCCCGGCAGGTGACGGGGCTCGAACTGGAGATCCCGGGCATGGCGCGGCCGGTGGTGCTGGCGCCCCACCACATCCACGACGCCGGCGTCATCGACGCGACCAGCCGGGCGCTGCCCCTTCAGATGGAAGTGGAGAACCCGGGCGAGCGGCTGCTGGTCGGCCAGATCGGCACGGCGGTGCTGTACACGCGCGGTCGGACGCGCGTGCCGGTCGTGCCCGGCGAGGCGGTGTTGATGGAGGCCGGCCGGCCCTACGTCTTCGTGCAGGCCGGCGGAGAGCGCTTCGTACGCCGGTTCATCGAGATCACCTCCCGCGACGGCGATCGCGTGGGCGTCAGGAGCGGTGTCGCGCCGGGCGAGCGCGTCGTCACGCGCGGCGCGTACGAGGTGCAGTTGGCGTCGGCGGCCAAGGGACTGCCGGCCGAGGGACATGTTCACTGAAGGTCCGGCTGAAGCCGGACACTACGTGTGCGTACGTAGTGTCCGCCTTTAGGTGGACCGGGATGCATTTATGAAACGACTGATTCAATGGTCGATTGACCATCACTGGATGGTGCTGGCGCTGTCGGTCCTGCTGGCCGGGGCCGGGGTGTGGAGCGCGCGCGACATGCCCGTCGACGTGTTTCCCGACCTGACGGCGCCCACCGTGACGATCCTGACCGAAGGCCACGGCATGGCGCCGGAGGAGATGGAAACGCTGGTCACGTTTCCGATTGAGGCGGCCATCAACGGCGCCTCCGGCGTGCGGCGCGTCCGCTCCGCCACCGCGGTGGGCATCGCGGTGGTCTGGGTCGAGTTCGACTGGGGCACCGACATCTTCCTCGCGCGCCAGGTGGTCGCTGAAAAGCTCACGCTCGTGAGCGGCGGTCTCCCGCCGCAGGTCGAGCGGCCGATCCTCGCGCCGATTTCGTCGATCATGGGCGAGATTCTGTTCTTCGCGATCTCGTCGGATCAGGACGATCCGCTGACGCTCCGTACGGTGGCCGACACGCTCGTGCGTCGGCGGCTGCTTGCCGTCGCCGGCGTTTCACAGGTGACACCGATCGGCGGCGCCGAGCGGCAGTTCCAGGTGATCGCCCACCCCGATCTGCTTCGTGCCAACAACATCTCGGTCACCGAACTCCTGGCCGGCGTGCGGGGCGCGAGCCAGAACACCTCCGCCGGCATTTATATGGAGGGTCCGCAGGAGTACGTGCTGCAGACGATCGGCCGCGTGCGGACGCCGGGGGAAATCGGCGAGAGCGTCGTCACGCTCCGCGGCGACCGGCCGGTGCTGGTGCGCGACATTGCCGACGTGCGCGAGGGCGCCGCCCTCAAGCGGGGCGAGGGATCGCGCAACGGGCGTCCGGCGGTGATCGTCGGTGTACAGAAGCAGCCCGGGGCGAACACCGTGGAGCTGACGGCGCGTCTGGACCGCGAGCTCGACGGGCTGCAGCAGGAACTGCCGCCCGGCATGACGATCGACCGCCGGATCTTCCGGCAGGCCGATTTCATCGAGGTCGCCGTCGAGAACGTGGTCGCCGCGCTGCGTGACGGCGGCCTCCTCGTAGTCGTGATTGTGCTGCTCTTCCTCGCGAATCTGCGGGCAGCCGCGATTACCCTGACGGCCATCCCGCTGTCGCTGGCCGCCGCGGTGCTCGTCCTGCGGGGGTTTGGCGCGACGATCAACACGATGACGCTCGGCGGCATGGCGATCGCGATCGGCGCGCTCGTGGACGACGCGATCGTCGATGTCGAAAACGTCGTGCGCCGGCTGCGCGAGAACGCCGCGAAGCCGCCCGAGGAGCAGCGTCCGGCCGCAGTCGTGGTGCGCGACGCGACCATTGAGATCCGCACGTCCATCGTGTTCGCGACAGTCATCATCGTCCTGGTGTTCCTGCCGATGTTCGGCCTGTCCGGCGTCGAGGGGCGCCTGCTCGCCCCGCTCGCCTTCGCGTACATCGTCGCGCTGGCAGCGTCGCTCGTCGTGGCCATCGTCGTCACGCCGGCGCTGAGCTATGCGTTTCTGCCTGGCGCGCGATCGATTCTGCGGGGACACGAGGGCTGGCTGACCCGGCGGCTCAAGGCCCGTTTTGCGAAGGACCTGCCTCGCGCGCTCGACCACCCGAGACTCGTGATGGCCACGGCCGCCGTGCTGCTCGTCGCCGCCGTGACGGCGATGGCGCGGATGGGCACGGCCTTCCTGCCGGAATTCAACGAAGGGTCGCTGACGGTTCAGGCCAACACGCTGCCGGGCACGTCGCTCCCCAAGTCGGACGAGATCGGCCGGCGGGTCGAGCAGATCCTGCTGGCACAGCCCGAGGTCGTGGCGACGGCACGGCGCACGGGCCGCGCCGAATACGACGAACACGTGCAGGGCGTGGAGGCCGCCGAAATCGACGTGGGCCTGCGCGCGACGGGCCGCTCGCGTGCCGACCTGCTGGCGGAGCTGCGCCGCGGGTTCTCGACGCTGCCGGGCACGAACGTGACGATCGGGCAGCCGATCTCGCATCGTATCGACCACATGCTGTCGGGCACGCGCGCGAACATCGCCGTGAAGATCTTCGGCGACGATCTCCTGATCCTGCGCCGGCTGGGCGAGCGGGCGCGCGACGTGGTCATGGCCGTGCCCGGCGCGGTGGACGTCTCGCTCGAGCAGCAGATGGACGTGCCGTTCGTGCGATTCGTCCTGAATCGTCCGGCGATCGCGCGCTACGGGCTGCGCGCCGATGACGTGGCCGGCGCGGTGGAGACCAGCTTTGCCGGGGCGGCGGTCGGGCGGATCTTCGACCGCGCCACCGCGTTCGACCTCGTGGTGAAGTTCGACCCGGCCTCGCAGGCCGACTTCGACCGCCTGGCCGATCTGCCGGTCGACACGCCGCACGGCGGGCCGGTGCCAATCCGGCTGCTCGCCGACGTGCGCCGGGAGGTGGGGCCGAACATGGTCCTGCGTGAGAACGTGCAGCGCCGGATCGTCATCTCCGCCAATGTGGCCGGCCGCGACCTCGGGAGCGTCGTGGACGACATGCGGTCGGCGGTGGCCCGGGCGGTGCCGATGCCGGCGGGGTACCGCGTGGAATACGGCGGGCAGTTCGAAAGCGAGCAGAGCGCGTCGCGGCAGCTCCTGATCCTGGGCGCCGGGGTGATCGCCGGCCTGTTCATGCTGCTCGTGCTCGCCTTCGGCCGCCCGCGCGACGCGTTGCTCGTCATGCTCAACCTGCCGCTCGCGCTCATCGGCGGGGTGGCGGGCGTGTTTCTGGCCGGCGGCATCCTCAGCGTGGCGTCGATGATCGGCTTCATCACGCTGTTCGGGATCGCGACCAGAAACGGCATCATGCTGGTCTCGCACATCCATCACCTGATCGAAGAGGAGGGCGTGACCGACTTCCGCGAGGCGGTCGAACGCGGCGCGCGCGAGCGGCTCGTTCCGATCCTGATGACCGCCATGGCGGCCGGTCTGGCGCTCATTCCGCTGGCGCTCGGCGGCGGCAAGTCGGGCAGCGAGATCCAGACGCCGATGGCCATCGTCATTCTCTGCGGGCTGATGAGTTCGACGCTGTTGAACATGGTCGTCGTCCCGACGTTGTATTTGAAATACGGAACCGTGAACCCGCCCGTGCCGGCGCGCACGGCAGGAGGAGTGTGATGAAGACAGGCATCCGTCTGATAGCCGCCGCGGTCGCGCTGGCGCTTCCGGCAGTCGCGTCCGCGCACGTCAGTGTCTGGCCGCGCGAGTCGACGCAGGGCGCGACCGAGCGGTACACCATCCGTATTCCCACCGAAGGGACCGTGGCCACGACCACCGCCGAGCTCGACGTGCCGGAGGGCGTCATCGTCGAGGTGCTCCTGGCGCCGTCGGGATGGAAGCACCAGGTCACGCGCCGGGACGACCGCATCGTCGCGATTGTCTGGCAGGTTGACGTCAAGCCGGGCGAGTTCATCGAAGTCGGGTTTGTGGCGCGCAATCCACGGCAGGGCGCACAGATTGTGTGGACGCTCCGGCAGCGGTTTGCCGATGGCACGATGACCGACTGGACGAACGGGCCCCAGGGATTGCGTCCGACGGCGATCACGCGTCTCGCGGCGATGGCACGACCCGAATCGCGATGACGTTCGCGGATGCGCACAGAGGCGGCGTCCCGCGGGCGGGCGGAGGTCCGTCAACCCGCGCGTTGGCGAAGGCGACCGCCCTGGCCTTTGTCGGCGCGATGATCGTGCTGGTGACGGTCGTGCTGCCGGCGGAGTACGGCGTCGATCCGCTGGGCACGGGCAGGGCGCTGGGGTTGTCCGCGCTGTCGGCGGTCGCCGCCGTTGCACCGGTGCCACCGCCGCAGGGCGACACGCTCGCGCCCACGCAGATCGGCCAGGTGGCGCTCTATCCCGGCGAGTACAAGTTCGATGCCAGGGAGATCGTGCTGGGCCCGTACGAATACGCCGAGTTCAAGTACCACCTCGAGAAGGGCGCGACGATGCTCTTTTCGTGGACCGCCAGCGGCGACCTCATGCACGACTTTCATGGGGATCCCGACGGCGCGCCGTCCAGTGCCGCAGAGTCGTACGACAGACAGCCCAGGCGACGAGCGGACGGCAGCTTCATCGCGCCCTTCTCGGGGATTCACGGCTGGTTCTGGGAGAATCCCGGCGCCGGCACCATTACGATCAGACTGACGACTGCAGGGTTCTATACGAGCGCGCACCAGTTCCGGTACGACGGAACGCGGCAGTCGCGCGCGGTTCGGGCGCTCGAGACGATCGCGCCCGCTACAGAACAGGAGCACTCCCAATGACGCGCCTCGCAATCATAACAACCGTGGCGACGCTGCTGCTCGGGCTGGGGTCTGCCTTCGCGCATGACAAGTTCCGCATCATCGGGACCATCGTCAGGTACGAGAAATCGACCCTCGCCGTCAGGAACAGGGAGGGCAAGACCCTGTCCGTGCGCGTGGATAAGCAGACGGCGATCAACCGGGACAACAAGAAAGTTGATGCCACGGAGCTGAAGGCCGGTCAGAGCGTCGTCGTCGACGCCTACGGCGATACGGAAGACGATTCGCTCGCGATCGAGATCCGACTCGTGCCGCCGATCGCGGCGCGGTAGGGATCAGGCGCCGGGTGCCCGGTACCGGACGCGGTCGGCCTTGCGCAGGGCCTCCATCGTGTCCTCGACGGTCAGGAGCACGGTTGTTTCGAACGCGTTCAGCGCGCCGCCGCCGCTAATCGCCACCGCGACCGCGGCCATCGACACGTTGTCGGGGGCCTCCCACAGGTTGTAGCCGTCGTGCGCGCCGAACGCGTACCAGAACCCATGGAGCTTCCCTCCGACCGACTCGATGTACGCCTGAGCGGCTTTTCGGCGGTCCTCCGGGTTGCCAGTCAGCCTGGCCCAGGTGTCCGGCGTGTAGCTGAACTTCGAGAGATAGAGCGGCATCGTCCCTCCCTTGTGTTGCCCGACCCGCAGACGGGCGCTCGCGTCAAATCGAATCTGCTGCGACGCCGGCAGTGTATGCCGTTCGCGCCATCACACGCCTATGTCTCGACGACGGCGAGGAGCACGTCTGCGGCCCGCTCGCACTGCGGCCGGGACACGTCAAGATGCGTGACGGCCCGGAGCGTCCGCGGGCCGAACGCGAAGAGCAGAACGCCGCGCGCCCTGGCGCGGTCCACCACCGTCGGCGCATCAGGAGCATCCGCGACGAGGCCGAAGACCACGATATTGGTCCGGACAGTGGCGGAGTCAAGCACGATCTGTCGGCTCGTGGAGAGCCGATCGGCGATCACGCGGGCGTTGGCGTGGTCGTCCGCCAGTCTGTGGACGTTGTGGTCGAGCGCATGAAGCCCGGCGGCGGCGAACAGTCCGACCTGCCGCATCGCCCCTCCAAGCATTCTGCGGTACCGAACGCAGCGCTGGACCACCTGCCGCGATCCGGCCAGCACTGAGCCTCCAGGGGCACCCAGTCCTTTCGAGAGCGCCACCGAGACCAGATCGAAGGGTGCGGCAAGCTCAGCGGGCCGCCGTCCCGAGGCGACGGCGGCGTTCCACAGCCGCGCCCCATCGAGATACGTCGCGACCTCCCGTTCGGCCGCCACCGTACAGATCCGCTCGACCGCGTCCTGCGGGAAGACGATCCCACCGGCGCGGTTGTGGGTGTTCTCAATCTCGACCAGCGTAGTGGGCGGATAGGTGACATGGCCACGAGGCTTCACGGCAGCCACGAAGTCTTCGGGCGTGAAGCAGCCCTTCGACCCAACGGAAGTGAACTGCACCCCGGCGTTTGCCGCCGACGCCCCTGTTTCGTGCCAGACCGCGTGGCTCTCCTGACTCACGACCACGTCGTCGCCGGGCCGTGTCAGAACGCGAAGGGCCACCTGATTCGCCATGGTACCGGTGGGCAGCCAGAGCGCGGACTCCTTCCCCAGGATGGCGGCGATCCGTTCCTGGAGAAGATTGACTGTGGGATCTTCGCCGAACTGGTCGTCACCGACGGGCGCCGCGGCGATGGCCTCCCGCATGGCCGCGGAGGGCTGCGTGACGGTGTCCGAGCGCAGATCGATCAGGTCGGGCATGACGTCACGCGTGGCATCCCTTTCGGGCGGTGTCAAATCCGTCGAAGAGACGCCCGGCGCTGGCGCCCGCGAGCGTGTCCAGGCGGTGCGGCTGCCCCTTCTCGACGCTGTAACGCGCGACGTCCCCTTTCGACTGGAGGAACTCGGCTTCCCGCTTCATCTCGTCGTGCCACATGTACTGGTCCAGCTCGCCGACGTACATGAACACGCACATCTTCGAAATCGCCTGGAGCTTGGCCGGGCTCGGCGCCCACATGTATCCAGGGAACGGGGTGACGGAGAGGAAGTACTGCGGATTGGCCGCTGCCACGTGCATCGCGGCGATCCCGCCGTTTGACGGTCCCGCGATATGGAACTTACCGCCCTCGATCCTGTAGTCGGCGAGCAGCATCTTCAGGAAGGCTGGAAAAATCCGCGCGCCGTCTTCGAAGAACAGCTCACCGTCGGGCGCGGCGACTCCGAAGACGAGATAGCCGCGCCTCTCGGCCTCCGCGCGGAGGTTGCGCATCAGGACGCCGTCCACCGTGTTCATCGTTTGAGGGCCGCCGCCGAAGGCAAGGACGGCCGGATACGTCTTCGCCGGATCGAACCCGGCGGGCAGCACGACCTTGTAGTGCACGGTCACGCCCGCCACCTTCTTGGTGGCGTCGATCACGTCGGCGTGAAGAGGCTGCGCTGTACCGATCAGGAATGCCGCCATGGCAACGGCCGCGGGGATCCATGTGAACGCCGGTCGCTTCATCGTGTGCTCCTCCCTTGCGCGCTCATTCTAGCCGCTCGATTGCCGGGCTCGCCGAAGCACGCACCATTGACCCTCACCCGCCCGGCTTGCCGTCCCCGTCCAGGTGCCTGGAAGCCTCGCGACCAGATCGTCCACCGACAGATAGATCGGCGTGTGCTCGCCGCTGCTGTTGACCCAGACGAGCGCGCCGTCCGGCGAGAGGACACGGTGCTCTTCGGCAGGAAACAGGAAGGCATTGATCAGGATGATGGCGGAGGCCGAGCCGTCGCGCAGCGGGAGTCTGGCGCCGTCAGCCTGTACGCGATGGGCGGGTCCGATCGGCGCCCGCGTCAGCATCGCCAGCGAGAGATCGATCGCCACGACCGTGTCAAAGCGATCTGCCAGCAGGCCCGAATACGTCCCGATGCCGCTGCCGACTTCCACCGCCAGGCCGGCGGGCCCCTCCATGGCATCGAGCCCGCGTGACAGCGCGTCCCTCACGACGGCCGTGCGCTCGGGAGACGATCGCGTGTGCCACTCACCCGCGATGCCATCGAAGAAGTCCGCGACCTGCCTGCGCAGCTCGCCGGTCCAGCCGCCGGCATCGAGCCCTGCCGCGCGCCGCGTGGCGATGCGCATCGGGTGCTCGGGGCCGCCCGCACCGGAGGACCGATGAGCGTCGATCGCGACGGGAGGCAAGTGTCGAATCGCCACGCGGTGTGCGTCTACGGACGAATCGTGACCTTCGTGATGATCGGCGCTGTGAGGGGCTGACTCTGGCCGCCATCAGCGCCGATGGTGGTCGGCGTATCGGCGATGGCGTCGACGGCGTCCATGCCGGAGGTCACTCTTGCGAAGATCACATAGCTCGGCGGCAAGGGATAGTCCTGATGCAGGATGAAGAACTGGCTCCCATTGGTGTTGGGCCCCGCGTTGGCCATCGCGACGAGGCCGCGCCGGTAGCCCCCCTGATAGAGCGCCGACTGCCCGTTGATCTCGTCCTCGAAGGGCGGCCCCCAGGCGCTCTGACCGCCGGTGCCGTCGCCCGCCGGGTCGCCGCCCTGGATCATGAACCCTTTCACGATGCGGTGGAACGTCAAGCCGTCGTAGTAGCCGTGCTCAGCGAGCAACCGGAAATTCTCGACGGCTTTCGGAGCATCGGCCTCGAAGAACTCGATCTGGATCGCGCCCTTGTCGGTCTCGATGACGGCGTGCATGCCGCCGGAGCTCCTGGCCCCGGCAGGGACTTTCGGATTGCCTGGCGACGAACTGCACCCGGCCAAACACAGGAGCACAACGCAGGAGAGGAGATACGGCCTCGGCATGAACCGAGAATAGGCGATCGGGCCCCGCGCCGCCAACCGCAGGTAGCGCCAACCGCAGGTAGCATAGAGACCTGCCCGTCATCCTGCTCCTCTGGTGGTTACCCCTCGCGCTGCCTGCGCAGGCGCCGACCGCCGTGCGCATCGAAGTTCGTTCCGACGAAGGCCCCGTCGCCGACGCGGAGGTGGTCGTCAACGGCGTGACCGTGCGGACGCCGGCCACCGGCGTCGTGTCGGTCCCGGTGACGGCCGGCCGCGTGGACATCACGGTCGTCAAAGAACCTTTTGCGCCGCTCAGCTCGTCGGTGACCGTCGCGGAAGGCCGGACGCAGTCGCTGGTCTTCGAGCTGGAGGAGCGCCCCGAGTTTGAAGAGCAAGTCATCGTGACCGCCACCAGAACCGAGACGCGGCTCGAGGATCAGCCGCTGCGCGTCGAGGTCGTGCCCGGCGACGAGGTGCAGGAAAAGATCATGATGACGCCGGGCGACGTGTCGATGCTGCTCGCCGAGACCAACGGCCTGCGCGTGCAGACGACCTCGCCGTCGCTCGGCGGCGCCACCGTGCGGATCCAGGGACTCCGCGGCCGCTACACGCAGATCCTGGCCGACGGCCTGCCGCTTTACGGCGGCCAGACCGGCACGGTCGGCCTGCTGCAGATTCCGCCGATGGATCTCGGCCAGGTCGAGGTGATCAAGGGCGTCGCCTCCGCGCTGTACGGGATGTCGGCCGTCGGCGGCGTCGTCAATCTGGTGTCGCGGCGGCCGCCTCGGCAGGGGCGCGAGCGGGAGCTGCTCGTCAACGGCACGACCCACGGCGGCGCCGACCTCGTCAACTGGCTCGCCGGCCCGCTCGGCGGCCGGTGGGGCTACACGTTTACCGGCGGAGTGCACGCCCAGCAGGGGTCGGATCTCGACAAGGACGGGTGGACCGACCTGCCGATGTACCGCCGCGTCGTCGCGCGCCCCCGCGTCTTCTGGGACAACGGGGCCGGCCGGTCGCTGCTGTTGGCACTCGGCGGCATGGGCGAGCAGCGCCGCGGTGGGACGACGCGGGGCCGGTCGGCTCCCGACGGCCGTCCTTTTGCCGAAAATCTCGACACGCGGCGGTTCGACGGCGGGGCGGTCTATCGCATGACGACCGGGGGAGGACGCGTGCTGGCGGCGCGCGGCAGCGCCACCGCGCAAACCCACACCCACACGTTCGGGCCGGTTGTCGAGGATGACGCCCATCAGACGATTTTCGGCGAGCTGTCGCTGACCGGTACCACGAATCGGCACACATGGGTGACGGGCGGCGCCGTGCAGAGCGAGCGCTTTCGCTCGAGCGATGTCCCGCGGTTCGACTACCTGCACGTCGTCCCGGGGGTGTTCGGGCAGGACGAATTCCGCATCGCGCGCCGGCTCACGGTGTCGGGGAGCGCGCGGCTGGATGTGCACAACGTCTTCGGTGCGTTCCTGAGTCCGCGCGTCTCGCTGCTCGTGCGTCCCGATGAGGCGTGGACGGTCCGGCTGTCCACCGGCCGTGGCTACGTGGCGCCAACACCGTTCACCGAGGACACCGACGCGACCGGACTCACGCCCGTGGCGCCGCTCGACGGGGTCCGTGCCGAGCGCGCCGACAGCGTGTCGGCGGACGTGACGTGGGCGCGCGCGCCGCTGGACGTGACGGCGACGGTGTTCTACTCGCGCATCCGCGACGCGCTGGCCGCCGAGGCGGGAGGCGGTGCGGCGTTTCCGATCCGGATCGTGAACGTGGACGGCCCGACGGTGACACGCGGCACCGAGCTCATCGCGCACTACCGGCGAGGGGGCAGCGTCGACCTCATCCTGTCGCACATGTTTCTCTGGTCGACCGAGCCGGCATTTGGCGGGGGCGGCCGCCGCGAGGTGCCGCTCAATCCGCGGCACGCGGCGAGCGTCGATCTCCTCAAGCAGATCGGTCCGGCGCGCATCGGGCTCGAAGCCTTCTACACGGGGTCGCAGGCGCTCGAAGACAATCCGTTCCGGCCGCGCGGATTCGGGCACGTGCTGTACGGCGGCCTCGTCGACTGGGCGGTGGGGCGGTCGCGCGTTTACGTCAACGTCGAGAATCTCGGGGACGTCCGGCAGACGCGTGAGCACCCGCTCGTCCGGCCGTCGCGGGCCGCGGACGGCCGCTGGACGGTGGATGCCTGGGCGCCGCTCGAGGGACGGACCGTGAACGCCGGGGTGCGCTGGCGGTTCTGACGCGAAAAAATCCTCTTGACGCGCCATGGTCAAGTAATCTATTGATTACTGCGCCATGGCGACCGACGCCCACCGCGAGTTCAAGAACCGGCTCTACGGCCAGTTTGCCCGCATCGGCAAGGCGCTCTCCAGCCCGCATCGCCTCGAGATGCTGGAACTGCTCGCCCAGGGCGAGCGGACCGTCGACTCGCTAGCTGAGGAAATCGGCCTGTCGCTGGCCAACGCCTCTCAGCACCTGCAGGTGCTCCGGCAGGCAGCCCTCGTCGACACGCGCAGGGACGGGCTCTTCGTCCACTATCGCCTCGCCGACCCTGGCGTCTGCGACTTGTACCACGCGATTCATTCGGTGGCCGAGCGACGCCTGGGTGATCTCGAGCGCCTGGTCCGCGAGCACTTCGGCGACCGCGCGGGCGCCGAACCGGTGCCCATGGACGAGCTGCTTGCGCGCGCCCGGTCGGGGCGGGCGGTGATCCTCGACACGCGTCCGGTCGGCGAGTACGCGGCGGGACACATCGCCGGCGCGATCTCCGTGCCCGTGGACGACCTGCAGCGCCGCCTCCGAGAGTTGCCGAGAGATCGCAAGTACGTCGCGTACTGCCGCGGACCCTATTGCGTGTATGCGGACCGCGCCGTCGAAATCCTTCGCGGGAAGGGACGGCAGGCGAGGCGGTTGCTCGAAGGATTTCCCGAGTGGCAGGCGGCCGGGTTGCCCATCCACACCGGCCTCGAACGAGGAGCGATCAGATGATGCGCGCACCCTGGTACATCGCCGGGCCCCTGCTGGGGCTCGTGATCGTGGCGCTTCGCGCTGCTGTCAACAAGCCGTTCGGCATCTCGAGCGGCTATCACGAGATCGTCCAGCATGTCACCCGGCCCGAACGCCTCGGGCTGAGGGCGTTCATCCTGGTCGGCGTGGTCGCCGGCGGTGCGCTCTACGCGTTGACCCTGGGCCGCGGCGTGCCCCCCGGCCTTTCGTACAGCGCCGCGGGCGGCGTGCTGCCGTCCGGCACGCTGCTGCAGTATCCGGTGCTGCTGCTGGCTGGTCTTGCCATGGGCTTTGGCGCGAGGACGGCGGGCGGCTGTACGTCGGGCCACGGACTCACCGGCACATCGCTCGGCTCGCCCGCCAGCCTCCTTGCGACGATGACCTTCTTTGCCACCGCCGTGGCGCTGGCGCACTTGCTCACCTGGTTGTGAAAGGAGACGCGTCGATGACTGTTGCTGCTGTTGACCGTACCGCCCTCGAGTCGAAGGTCAAGGAGATGTACCGCGAGGTCGCGGAGAACCCCGGCGGGGAGTTTCATTTTGAAATGGGCCGGATGATGGCCGAACGGCTGGGATACGCGGCCGCGGACCTCGACCGGATTCCCCAGGAAGCCATCGCGTCGTTCGCCGGTGTCGGTTATTTCTTCCACCTCGCGGATCTGCAGCCGGGAGAGCGGGTCGTCGATCTGGGGAGCGGCTCCGGGATGGACACGTTCGTCGCCTCGCTCAAGGTGGGCGCGAACGGGCGCGTGGTGGGCATTGACATGACCGACGCGCAGCTCGGCAAGGCCGAGCGGCTCGCGCAGCGCGCCGGCCTGGCGAACGTCGCCTACCGGAAGGCGTACATCGAAGACACCGGGCTCGACGCCGGTGCGTTCGACGGCGTGATTTCCAACGGCGTCATCAACCTGGCCCCGGACAAGGAACGGGTCTTTCGCGAAGCCGCCCGTCTTCTCCGGAGTGGCGGGCGCCTGGCGATTGCCGACATCGTGGCCGACGTGACGCTTCCCGACAACGTCGTGTGCAACGCGGACCTCTGGGCGGCGTGCATCGGCGGCGCGGCCCAGCGCGACCAGTATCGCGCGGCCATCGAGCGCGCCGGGTTGCGCGTCGAAGTGGTTGAGGAGAACCGTGAATACCGGTTCATCTCCGACCGCGCCAGAGGCGCGACAGCGAAGTTCGGCGTGAAGAGCGTGTCGATTCTCGCGCGCAAGCCTTGAAAAGAGGAGCCGTGACTATCAAGTTGACGGGATTGGCGCTGGGTCTGGCGGCGGGCTTTGTGATGTCGTGGGCGCGCATCAGCGACCCGGCCGTCGTGCGCGACATGCTGCTGCTGCGCGACGCCCATCTTTACCTCGTCATGGGGTCGGCCGTCGTCGTCGCCGCCGCCGGCGTCCGTCTCCTCCGGGCGTTTGGCGTACGGGCCTTCCTGACCGGCGACGAAATCGCGTGGACAACCGAGCCGCCGCAGCGCCGGCACGTGGCCGGGAGCGCCTTGTTCGGCGTGGGCTGGTGCGTCGCGGGCACGTGCCCGGGGCCGGTCGCGGCGATGATCGGCGAAGGCCATCTCGGCGGCGTGGCGGTCGCCGCCGGCCTGATGGCCGGCGTCACTTGTCAGCGTCTGCTCGCGGACAGACGCGCGCGCCGCGCGGTCGGGGACGAGCCCGGCGTCGTCGGCATGTAGGGAGCACACCATGATCTTTCGACCGTTCTACTACCACGACATCGGCTGCGCCGCCTACCTGCTCGGATGTGGCACGCTCGGCACGTGCGCGGTCGTGGATCCGCGTGCCGACGACGTGGACGCGTACGCCGCGTTCGCCTTGGCAAAGGGGATGCGTGTCACCCACGTCATCGATACGCACGTGCACGCCGACCACCGTTCGGGCGGCGCCGAGCTGGCCCGGCGCGCCGGCGCGCGCTACTGCCTGCACGAATCGGCCGATGTGACCGTCCCGTTTACCCCGCTGCGGGACCAGGACGAGATTGAACTCGGCAACACGCGCGTGAAAGTGCTGCACACGCCGGGACATTCACCCGACAGCGTCTGCCTGCTCGTCACCGATCTCAGGCGGGGGACCGATCCCTGGTTCGCCCTCACCGGCGACACGCTGTTTGTCGGTGCGGTCGGCCGGCCGGACCTGCCGGGGCGGGCGCGGGAGAATGCGTCCGAGCTGTACTCCAGCATTCACACCAA
>JACQZV010000187.1 GCA_016213695.1 Acidobacteriota bacterium
GCCAAGACGGGTGCTGATTTCGTACGGGCCGAAGCGGGTGCCGGGTGCCAGGGCCATGGAAGTGGCCCGATTATATGGCGATGCGGCCTGGGCCCCGTCAGCGAAGGGTGAAGGTGAGCTCGATCGTGACGAGCACGGCGACCGGCTCGCCGAAGCGTGTGCCCGGCTGGAAGCGCCACTGCTTGGCAGCCCGGATCGCTTCCTGATCGAGGCCGAATGTCGGATCGAGCGACCGGACGACATCGACGCGCCCGACCGAGCCGTCAGGCTGTACCACGCACTCGAGCAGCACCGTCCCCTGTACCTTGGCACGCATGGCCTCGGCGGTGTACTGCGGCTTCACCTCGCGCAGGACGCGCGGGTTGATGATGCCGCTCCCGGGACGATAGACGCCGCCGCCCGTGCCGCCGCCGTTCCCACGGCCCAGGCCCGAGCCGTCCCCAGACCCGGCGCCGGTGCCGGAGCCCGAGCCGGTGGAGGTCGAGGCCTGCGTCGATTCCAGCGCGCCCACGGACGTTTCGGTTGCCGCCGCCATCGTCTCGGCAGGAATCGTGAGCTGCGGGATCGGCTGATCTTCCGGCTTCTCCTCGGGCGTCGGTTCAGCCGGCTTCACGGCGGGAACCGAGATCTTGTCGCGTCCCGGCAGCTCGGCCGGCTTCGGCGGCTCAGGCTGCTTGTTGCCGCCGCCTCCCCCGCCGCCAGGGCCAGGCTCGGCCAGCCAGACAATCTGTCGCGGCAGCTCGTCCGGGAGCACCGCTTCCTTGACGTTGTCGGGCACGAGCCAGAGCACGAACACCCAGAACGCAACGAATGCCGCATGGCCCAGGATGGAGGCACCAAACGCGCCGCCCAGCCGCGAGCGCGGGCTCTCGAAGAGGAAGCGCACTTCGACCGGCCGGCCCTGATCGGGCAGCAGGGTGAGGTGCTCGGAGACCGGCAGACGATCAGGCAAGGGGCGTTTCACCTGCGTGGACACGTCGTAAGAGGCTGGACGAAGTCATTGTTCGCAAGAGACCACAGCATCGCAGTTGCAAAACCGATACCTTGGCCTGACGTCAGCCGCTGCCGGTGACAGGCCTTTGCTTACGGTACGTGTCGCTTACACCGGACGTCAATCGGCCCAACGCCCGACGCTGACGTCCCGGCCACCGGCCCCGGTCAGCACCTCGCGTGCACGGTCGATCTGCCCGGCTTCGACATGCGCGCCGACGAGCAACGCGCCCCCGCGGATCCGGGCTTCCCACCGGTGCGCGTCGGCCTGCGACAACCCCGCCCGTTCCAGCGTCCGCGGGATCCCCCCGGCGAGATGTCCCGCCGCCTCCCCCATGCCGGCCGCCAGCGGACCGTCGGCGACGATCGGTCCGATGCCGGGCATCACGAGCGCGATGGCCGCCAGCAGGTGAGCGCCGAGTTCTCCAAGACGCGACGCCGCCGCCGAATCCTCGATCTCCGACCCGGGCGATCCCCCGGAGGCGTCTGCGACCACGCCCTCCTCGTCATGCGACCGCGCGACGATGGAGACGCGCTCGCGCGGCACGCCGAGCGTGCGGAGCGCTCGCGCGGCGGCCGCGGCCGCGGCCGCATCCTCGAACAGCGCCAGTACAACGGGGTGCGACATCGGTGCCTACTCTAGACCTCTCACGTCCCAAGTCACAAGGCACAAGGCCCGCCATTCAGTCCGTGACGTAGCCGTCGCGCGCGCGCAGGCGCAGCCCCGGCTTCTTCACGACGACGCGAATCGACCGCCATTCGTGCGCATTCGGCCTGATGGGCTCCGACGGCGTGTAGCCGAGCAGGTATTGGTAGCGGAGCTCCCGGGCAATCTCGGCCAGCGTCTTCTCCAGCTCCCTGACGTCGCGCAGCAGAAACGACCGGCCGCCCGCGAGCACCGCCAGTTCGGCCAGCAGCGGCGGCCGCGTCCCTCCGAACGCAATCGGATAGATCAGGGCGTTGCTGCGGCGCACGCGGTCCACCACCTGCGCCGCCGTGGCCTTGCTGTACCGATCGACACCGTCAGAGAACAGCACGAGCGCCTGCCGCCCCGCCTCCCCCTCGAGCCGGTCCAGCGCTGCGATGATCGCGTCGTGCAGCGCGGTCGTGCTCCACGGATCGAGCGCGGCGATGGCGCGCGCCTGGTCGCGGCGGTCCATGGTCAGCGGCGCAATCACGTCTGCATCACTGCCGATGGCCACAACCATCGAGCGATCGTCCGGCCTCAGCGCCCGCAGAAACGACTGGGATGCCTGCCGGGCCAGGCGGAGCGGCTCGCCCGCCATGCTCCAGCTGCGATCGACGCCGAGCGCCACGGTCAGCGGAAATTCGCCGGCGGCAAACGCCGACACGTCCTGCGCCTGGTCGTTCTCGTAGACCTCGAAATCCTCGCGGCGCAGCCCCGTCACCGGCCCGCCCTTCGCGTCGGTGACGGTCCCGTAGACCTCGACGAGATGCACGCCGGAGGAAAATCGGGCCAGCGGCTCCTGCGCGCCGACACCGGTCACGACGGCCAGCACCGCCGTGAGGGCCACAAGACTCGCCGGCAGGACGTCTCCTCGAGTGGTCCGTGCACCGGGCGCTCCGGAGGTCCCCGTGGTACAATCCCGGCATATGGGCCGCCTGGGTATTCCGGAACTCCTGATCATTCTGGCGATCATCATCCTGATCTTCGGCGCAAATCGCCTGCCCGAGATCGGTCGCGGGATCGGGAAGGGGATCCGGAACTTCAAGGACTCGATCAAGGACGGCCCCGACAAGTCGTAGCCGGGGCGCTTACCGGCGCCGCCCGCCGCCGCCCTTCTTCCCCGCCGTGCGCTCACGGCGCCCTGGCCGCCCTGCCCGGCGCGGCGCCCGCTTCGGCTTCACCGTGCTTCTGATCGGCCCACGCGGCCGCGCCTCACGCCGCACGGCGTCGAGAATCTCCACGAGCCCCAGATCGACCTGCCTCCGCTCCATGTCGACGCGGACGACCTGTACGCGCACCTCGTCGCCAAGCCGGTAGACGCGCTTCGTGTTCTCGCCGCGCAGCATGTGCTGCTGCTCGAGAAAGCGGTAGTAGTCGTCCGCCATGCTGGAAATGTGCACCAGCCCTTCCACGAAATGCTCGATCAGTTCGACGAACAGGCCGAAAGGCGCGACCCCGGTGACGTAGCCGTGGAATTCGTCGCCCACCTTGTCGGCCATGAAGCGCACTTTCTTCCACTGCAGCAGCTCACGCTCCGCATCGTCGGCACGCCGCTCCATCTCCGACGTATGACGCGCCACCTCCGGCAGATCGTCATCGAGCTCCTCGCGCCTGCCGTCGGTCAGACCGCCCTGCCGTGATTCGCGGAGCAGGCGGTGCACGACCAGATCGGGATACCGGCGGATCGGCGAGGTGAAGTGGGTGTAGTGGTCGGCGGCCAGGCCGAAGTGGCCGAGCGGCGCCGCGTCGTACCGCGCCTTCTGCATCGTCCGCAGCATGAGCGCCGCGATGGGCCGCTCGACCGGCTGGCCGTGGATTCGGTCGATGAGCTTCTGAAAATCTTTCGGGCGCGGCGCGCGCCCCTCCGCCGCCAGGCTGTAGCCGAGCGTCGTGATGAACGCCTCGAAGTCCGCAATCTTCAACGGGTCCGGAGCCTCGTGGACGCGATGGAGCGCCGGCGTGCCGTGCGCGACCAGGTGCGCGGCGACGGTCTCGTTGGCGAGAAGCATGAACTCTTCGATCAGGCGGTGCGCCACGTTGCGCTCGGACGGGATGATCGCCTCGATTTCTCCGAGCTCCGAGAGCACGACCTCCGTCTCGGGCAGGTCGAAGTCGATGGAGCCCCGGTGCCTGCGGCGTGCATGCAGGACCTCGAACAGCTCGTGCATCAGCTCGAACATCGGCACCAGCGCGACGTAGCGCCCCATGGTCGCCTCGTCGCGGTCGGCCAGGATCGCGTTCACGTCGGTATACGTCATCCGCGCGTCGCTGTTGATCACGCCGTCGTGCATCTCGTAGCGGACGACGGCGCCCCGGCGATCCACTTCCATCAGGCACGACTGCACGAGCCGATCGACGCGGGGGTTCAGGCTGCACAGCCCGGTGGCGAGCTCCGACGGGAACATGTGGACGGCGCGCTCCGGGAAATAGACCGAGGTGCCGCGCTCGTACGCGTCCTCGTCGAGCACACTCCCCTCCCGCACGTAATGCGCGACGTCCGCGATATGCACGCCGAGCCAGTAGTGGCCGTTCCCCAGGCGTTCGAGCGTGATGGCGTCGTCGAAGTCGCGCGCGTGCTCGCCGTCGATGGTCACCGTCGGCACGGCACGGAAGTCGGTCCGTCCGCCGATGTCGCGCGCCTGCACGGCGCCGCCCAGCCGGCGCGCCTCCTCGACGGCCTCCTCTGAGTGCGTGTCCGGAATCTGGTGCTTGCGGATGATGATCTGCGTGTCCACGCCCGGCTCGTCGATCCGGCCGAGCACCTCGACCACGCGGCCGACCGGGCCGCGCGTCGCGGTCGGCCACTTCGTGATCTCGACCAGCACCATATCGCCCGGCTCGGCCGACGACCACTCGCCGGTCGGCACGTGCACGTCAGTGACGACGCGCCGGTCGAACGGGACGACATGGCCGAGCTTCGCGCCGTCGGTCTCGAACCGGCCGACGATGCTCTCCTGACTGCGCTGCAGGATCTGGATAATCCGGCCCTCGACGCCACGGTCGGTATGCCGTTCGATCCGGACCACCACGCGGTCGCCGTGCATCGCTTCCTTGAGGTTCGCGGCGGCAATGTACACGTCCTGGCGGCCGCGCTCGGCGTGCTCGGGGACGACGAAGCCGAACCCGGCCGGGTTGGTCTGCAGCCGCCCGACGACGACGTCCATCTTCTCGGCGAGCCCGAAGCGGTTGCCGCGAATCTGCAGCAGCGCGCCGTCGCTCACCAGCGTCTTGAGCTGCCGGGTGAAGCCGGCGCGCTCCTCGCGCGGCACGCGGAGCAGCTGTGCCAGCTCACGCGCGGTGGCGGGGTGATCAACGTGGTCTCGAATGAAGGTGAGGATGTCGTCGCGAACAGCCATGCAACTACCAACTGCCAACTAGTATGACCTGCAGATCGCCGACGTTGGTTCCCGTCGGGCCCGTCCGGATCAAATCGCCCAGCCCGTCGAAAAAGACGTAGCTGTTGTGCTCCTCGAGATACCGCTCGGGCGGGCCGATGTCGGCTGCCTCGGCCCGTGCCAGCGTGGTGCTGTCAACCATCGCGCCCGCGGCATCGGTCGGGCCATCGATGCCATCGGTCCCGATGCTGGCGGCGACCACGACCGCGCCGAGGCTGCCGAGCTCCCGCGCCATCGCCAGCGCGCATTCCTGGTTGCGTCCGCCCGTGCCCGATCCGCTCGTGCGCACGGTCGTTTCGCCGGCGGCAAGGAGACAGAACGGTCCGGTGCCCACGTGAGCCTTCGCCTGTGAGATGAGTTCGTGCGCGGCGAGGCGTGCCTCGCCGGTGACCGGCCGCTCGATGACGTGCACGGCGTAGCCGAGCGACGATGCCGCCGCGCGCGCGCCCGCGACCGCGGTGCCTCCACTGCCGATCACATGCGCCACCGATCGCGCCAGCCGCGGGTCGCCCGCCTTCGGCGTCTCTGCCACGGCGCCGGCTGCTCCCCGCTTCAACCGTTCCACAACCCCGGCCGGATATGCGTCGGGGCCGCCGTGCCGGCCGAGCACGGCGAGCGCCTCATCGAAGGTCGTCGCATCGGGCACGGTCGGCCCCGACCCGATCGACGACAGGTCGTCGCCAACCACATCCGAGAGCGCCAGCGTCAGCACCGATCCGGCGTGCCCCGCCGCGAGCTGCCCGCCCTTGATGGCCGACAGATGCTTGCGCACGGTGTTGAGTTCGTGGATCTCGGCGCCAAGCGCCAGCAGCTGGCGCGACGCCTGCTGCTTGTCGGCGAGCGTGACGCCGTCGGCCGGCACCGCCATCAACGCCGACGCGCCACCGGAGAGCAGCAGGACGAGGAGGTCTCGATCGCCGGCCGCGTGCGCCGTCGCGAGGACGTCGCGCCCGGCCGCGACGCTGCGCTCGTCGGGAAGGGGATGCACCGTCGTGTGCCAGCGTGCGCGCGGGGGAAGACCCGGTGGGCGCGCCCCCGCGATGCCCACGACATGCCGGAGGGACACCGGCGCGGGGGCGGCACACGCCGCCAGCATCGCAGCCGCCGCCTTCCCGGCCGCCACCACATCGACCGCCGCCGCCCCGCGCAGCGCCGCGCCGATGGCCGGGTCGGCCAGCGCGTCGCGCACGAGCCCGGCCGGAGCGACGGCGGCCAGCGCCGCGCGGATCACCGCCCTGCAGTTGTCTCGAAGATCGTGAAGAGAGCGTGTCAGTGAGTCTGTCGGGGGTCGGACCAGGCGGACAGGCGGGTCACGGTGTCGAATTGCTGCAGGAGCCGGCTGACCACCTTGTCGGCGTCGGCCGTCGTGCACAGCCGATCGAGGCGCGCCATCACCGTCGTGAGCGCTTTCTCCACCTCGCTGATGGCGCGCTCGGAGTAGTACTCGCGCTGCGCGTCGAGGCAGCGCTGGCACTTGACGAATTCCTCGCGGTAGAAATTAGACACTGAATGGAAGACCGGATCTGGCTGGGGACGAGCATCGGTCAGGAAACGTGCGACCCGGTTCCGTGGCACCGCCATGGATATGATTTCCTTCAGTGTAGCCACCGCCGCCGAACCGTGTCAAACCGCGCCATCCCCCCTCCTCAGACGGCGTGGCGGGACGCGGCGTAGCCCCCGATCCCGCCGACGGCCATGCCGCCGGCGACGAGCGCGGCGGCCAGCCTGGCCGGCAGGAACTGCAGCGAGTCCCCCTCGAGCAGCACCGACAGCTCGGCGCCCCACCAGGCGCCGACGCCCTGCAGCCCCAGCCAGAGCAGCCCCAGGGCAATGAGGGCGCCGAAGCCGCCCTGCAGCACTCCCTCGGCGACAAACGGCCCGCGGATGAACGCCATCGGCGACCCGACCAGCTGCATGACCTCGAGCTCCGCGCGCCGGGCGTTAAGGCCGATCCGCACGACGCTCGCGACGGTCACGGCCGCCGCCAGGGCCATCACGAGCGCCAGGGCGAACCCGGAGCCCCGAACCGCCGCGAGCCCCGCAGCGAGCCGTCCGAGCCATTCGCGGTCGTAGCGCACATCGGCCACGCCTGGCAGGGCCGCCGCCCGCCGGACGAGCTCGTCCGCGCGGCCGTCGGCCCCGGCGTCGGCCCGGACCCGTACTTCGACTGACGCGGGAAACGGGTTGTCGTCGAACCCTTCGGCAAGCGACGCCAGCTCGGTGAACTCACGCCGGAACCGCACGAGCGCCTCGGCCTTCGACACGTACTGGCGCCCGTCGACGGCCCCGCTCTGGTCGATGAGCGCCTCGATCGCCCCGCGCTGCTCCGACGTGGCGTCGTCGCGAAGGTACACCGAGAACTCCGCCGCGGACGACCACCGGGCCAGCAGCCGCTCGACGTTCCAGGTGGCCAGCAGCAGCGCGCCCAGGACGATCATCGCCAGCGCAATCGCCAGCACGGCGAACGCGGTCGACCCGCGGCTGCGCCAGAGGCTCGCCCATCCCTGCCGGATCGCGTAGTCGAGCGCCCTCATGCGCCCTCCACGACCCGTCCCTGATCGAGCGTGATGGTGCGGCGGCCCACCAGCCGGATGAGCTCGCGGTCGTGCGTTGCGACCAGCACGGTCGTCCCGCCCGAGTTGATCTCACGCAGCAGGTTCATGATTTCGAGCGAGAGGTCGGGGTCGAGATTGCCGGTCGGCTCGTCGGCGAGCAGCAGCACGGGCTCGCTGGCGACCGCGCGCGCGATGGCGATGCGCTGCTGCTCGCCGCCGGAGAGGTCCTGCGGATAGGCGTGCATCCGGTGCTGCAGGCCCACCCACTTCAGCACCTGAAATGCCTTGCGCCGCTGCTGCGCCTGCGGCACGCCCAGCACCTCGGGTACGAACGAGATGTTCTCGAGCACCGTGCGCGTCGGAATCAGTTTGAAATCCTGGAACACGAAGCCGATGCCGCGGCGGTACTCCTGGGTCTGGCGGCGCGACAGTGCTGCCAGGTTGTGACCGTTGACGACCAGCTCGCCCTCACTCGGGCGCTCCTGCCGCAGCAGGAGACGAAGGAACGTGGACTTGCCGGCGCCGCTCGGACCGGTGAGGAAGACGAACTCGCCCTTGGCGACCGTGATGTTCAGATCGCGCAGCGCGTGCAGACCGCGGCTGTACAACTTCGAGAGGCGATGCGTCTCGATCACGCTGCGTGTGCACCCGGGGTCAATGGCGTTCGCTGGCGGACGGTACGGTCAGTATATCACGCCGATCGCTCGATCTCGCGCCGCAGGAGCTGGTTCGCGAGCTTCGGGTTGGCCTTCCCGCCGCTCGCCTTCATCACCTGCCCGACCAGAAAGCCGAACGTCGCCTGTCGGCCCGCGCGGACCTGCGCCACGGCGTCGCCGTGTGCCGCCAGCACGTCGCCGATGATCGCGACGAGCGCGGCTTCGTCGTCGATCTGCGCGAGCCCCCGGGCGGCCACGATCTCGTCGGCCGACCGTCCCGTGTCGTACATCATCGCGAACACGTCCTTCGCGATGGAACTGCTGATCGCGCCCGCGTCGACCAGGCGGATCAGCCCGGCCAGCGCCTGCGGCGCGAGCGGCACCAGGCCGATCGTCGTCCCGCGGTCGTTGAGGGTGCGCAGCAGCTCGCCCATCACCCAGTTGCTCGCCGCCTTCGGATTGCCGGCCTCCGATGCGACCCGCTCGTAATAGTCGGCCAGCGCGGCCGACTGCGTGAGCACGCCCGCGTCGTATTCCGGCAGGCCGTACGCGGCCACGAAGCGCTGCCGCCGTGCGTCCGGCAGCTCCGGCAGCGTCGCACGGACCCGCTCGATGCGGGCCGCGTCGACCGCGAGCGGCGGCAGATCGGGCTCCGGGAAGTACCGGTAATCGTGCGCCTCCTCCTTGCTGCGCATCGAGACGGTGCGCCCCGCCGCCGCGTCCCAGAGCCGCGTCTCCTGCACCACGACGCCGCCGCTCTCCAACAGGTCAATCTGCCGCTCGATCTCGTAGTCGAGCGCCTTCTGCATGTAGCGGAACGAATTGACGTTCTTCACCTCGGCCTTGACGCCGAACGCCTGCTGGCCCGCCCGCCGCACCGACACATTGCCGTCGCAGCGCAGGCTGCCTTCCTCCATGTTGCCGTCGTTGACGCCGATCCAGACGAGGATGTCGCGCAGGCGCGCGAAGAATTCCGCCGCCTCGGCCGCCGAGCGCATGTCGGGCTCGGTCACGATTTCGATGAGCGGCACGCCGCTCCGGTTGTAGTCGACGTAGGTGCGCCGGTCGGAATCGGCGAAGCCTTCGTGCAGCGACTTGCCGGCGTCTTCCTCGAGATGAATGCGCGTCAGGCCGACACGGCGGCCGCCGCCCGCCGCGATCGCGAGCGACCCGCCGAGTGCCAGCGGCCGCTCGTACTGTGAAATCTGGTACCCCTTCGGCAGGTCCGGATAGAAATAGTTCTTCCGCGCGAAGACCGACACCGGCTGCACGTCGCAACCGAGCGTGAGCGCCGCCTTGATCGCGCAGTCGACCGCCTGCCGGTTGAGTACGGGGAGCGCGCCGGGGAGGCCCAGGCAGACCGGACAGACCTGGCTATTGGGCGGAGCGCCGAACGCGGTGCTGCACCCGCAGAAGATCTTGGTTCGCGTCTGCAGGTGGGCGTGGATCTCCAGCCCGATCACGGGCTCGTACTGCATGCTACGCCCTGGGACCCGCCTCCTTGACCGCCGCGGCGACGTCCCGTTCGAACTGCCTGAAGTTGGCGACGAACATGGAGGCGAGCTTCTTCGCCTGCGCGTCGTAGGCCTGCGGATCGGGCCACGTGCTGCGCGGATCCAGGACGGCGTCAGGCACGCCGGGACACGTCGCGGGCACGTCCACATTGAAGATCGAGTGGGTGCGATAGCTGACGGCGTCGAGCTGCCCCGCCAGCGCGGCGGCGATCATCGCGCGCGTGTGCGCGATCTTCATGCGGCTGCCCACGCCGTACGGCCCGCCGGTCCAGCCGGTGTTGACCAGCCACACCTGAGCCTGGTGCGCCGCGATCTTCTCGCCGAGCATCCGCGCGTAGACGTTCGGGTTCAACGGCAGGAACGGCGCGCCGAAACAGGTGCTGAAAACGGCCTTCGGTTCCGTGACGCCCTTCTCGGTCCCGGCCACGCGGGCCGTGTACCCGGACAGAAAGTGATACATGGCGCGCTCGGGCGTCAGCCGCGCAATCGGCGGCAGCACGCCGTAGGCGTCGGCGGTGAGCATCACGATATTGCGCGGGTGGGGCGCCTGTCCGGTGAGGATCGCATTGTCGATGAAGTCGAGGGGATAGGAGCCGCGCGTGTTCTCGGTGAGCGACTGATCGTCGAGATCGAGCACCCGCGTGTCGGGGTCCATCACGACGTTCTCGAGAATCGTGCCGAACCGGTGCGTCGTCGCGTAGATCTGCGGCTCGGCCTCCGCCGACAGCTTGATCACCTTGGCGTAGCAGCCTCCCTCGAAGTTGAACACGCCGCGGTCGCTCCAGCCGTGCTCGTCGTCGCCGATCAGCTGCCGGACCGGATCGCTCGACAACGTCGTCTTGCCGGTCCCGGACAGACCGAAGAAGAGCGCCGTGTCCCCACCCTTTCCGACATTCGCCGAGCAGTGCATCGGGAGCACGCCCTTGAGCGGCAGCAGGTAGTTCAGGATTGTGAAGATCGACTTCTTGACCTCGCCGGCGTAGCTCGTGCCGCCAATGAGCACGAGCTGCTTGCCGAAGTGCACATAGATGAAGCAGTCGGTCCGGGATCCGTGGCGCGCCGGGTCGGCCTTGAAGCTCGGTACGTCGATCACGGTGAACTGCGGCACGTGCGCGGCGCGCTTCGCCGGGTCGTTCTCGGGTAGGAACATGTTGCGGGCAAACAGGCTGTGCCAGGCGTACTCCGTGACGACGCGGATCGGCAGGCGGTAGGCGGGGTCGGCGCCGCCCCACGCGTCGAGGACGAAGAGCTCCCTGTCCTGCACATGGGACACCAGGTCGCGATGCAGCGCGTCGAACGCCGAGGCGTCGACCGCACGGTTCACCTCGCCCCAGTGGATGTGCTTTTCGCTCGACGGCTCGCGCACGACGAACTTGTCGCCCGGCGACCGGCCGGTGTGGTGGCCCGTCACGGCGACGAGCGGGCCGCCGGCGGCCAGACGCCCTTCGCCACGCTGGAGCGCGGCTTCGCAGAGCGCCGCGGGGCTCAGGTTCCAATGCACCTGCCCTGAACGGAGAATCCCAACTGCTTCGAGACCGCGCGTACGCTCAACGTGAATGGCCATAAAGGAACTCCGATGGTATCGGCCGCGTCCGAATCAAGTCAACGGGGAACAATCTCGGTGCAACCCGTTTGGGGTATAGTACTTGGGCGGTAAACGCGCCAACCCGGCCGCCGTATTCATGTCCAGAACGTCCCGACTGATGTCCGCTCCCGCGATCGCCGTTCCTCCGGTGCCGGCCGCGCCCCTGTCGCGCGAGTCCGGGCTGGCGGCCGAGGTCAAGGCGCTCGTCGCGGCCGGCACGCGCGAGCGTGCACGCGAGCGATTCGGGGATCTCGTGGCGCTGCTGCAGCGGCGCGCCGCGCGCATCGCGTACCAGTACCTGCGCGACGCGCACGATGCCGACGAAGCGGTCCAGGACGCGTTTCTCAAGGTGTTTACGCACATTTCGACCTATCGCGAGGAGTTGCCGTTCGAGGTCTGGTTCACCCGCATTCTGGTCAACCGGTGCCTCGACATGCAGAAGGCGCGTGCGCGCCGGCTGCGATGGACCCTGCCCGTGCCGCGCCTCGGGGATGCGCCGGCGCCCGAACCGGCCGACCCGGGCCAGACGCCTGAACAGCGCCTCCTGTCGAGCGAGCGCGGCCAGCGCATCCTGGCCGCCATCGAGCGGCTCCCCGATCGCCAGCGGCTGGTGTTCACGCTCTGCCAGATCGCCGAGCACAGCACGAATCAGGTCAGCGAGACGCTCGGCGTGAGCGAAGCCACCGTGCGCGTCCACCTGTTCCGCGCGGTACGAAAGCTCCGCGCACTGCTGGAGCACGAGCGATGAGGGCGCACAGGCGGCACCTCTCCGACGACCGGCTGGTGGCCGTGTGCCTGGAGGACGCGGCGCTTCCAGCCGAGCGGCAGCATCTCGAGAGCTGCGATGCGTGTGTGGCGCGTCGCGATCGCCTCGCCCGCACGCTTGCCGACGTGTCGGCCACGCTCACGGCGGAAGCCGATGCCGCCTTCGACGCCGAACGCCTCGCCCGTCAGCGCGCCCGCATTCTCCAGCGCATCGAGCAGGCAGGGCGTCCCGGGCGCCTGATCGCGTTCCCGGCGAGCCCCGTCCACTGCGCCTCGCTGCGCGCGCGCTCCGGCGTGCGGTGGGTGGCCGGGGCGGCCGCGGCCGGTTTGATCATCGGCATCCTGACAGGCCACCTGGTCCACGTGCTGCCCGGGCCTCGCGCGCCGGTGTCGGGGCAGGCGGCCGGCAGCCGGCCCGCGCCGGAGCTGCATGCGGTCTCCACGACGCTCTCCGAAGAGGAATTTCTCGGCATGCTCGACGTGGCGATTGAAGGCGCCGGCGGCGCGTCGCTCCGGCCCCTCGACGACCTCACGCCGGGCATCTGGGAGATTGCTGCGGCCCAGTAGTGCCCCCGCTGATCTTCCGCAAGGGCCTCGACCTGAAGCACGAGGTCGCCGGCATCCTGGCCGCCAGCTACCACAGCGACCTCATCGAGGCGATCAAGCAGGCCGATTTCCGGCATCTCTCGGGCCGCCTGACGATCCATCTCGCGCGTGAGTTCGGGTTCTGCTACGGCGTGGACCGCGCCGTCGACTACGCCTATCAGACGCGCCGGCGCTTTCCCGATCGCACCGTCTATCTGACGGGCGAGATTATCCACAACCCGCACGTCAACGCCGAACTGCGGGCGCAGGGCATCCGGTTTCTCTCCGACCCCGGCGCATCGCTCGACCTCGTGATGCCGGCCGACGTCGTCATCCTGCCCGCGTTTGGCGTGACCGTGGAACTGCTCACCGACCTGCAGGAACGCGGGTGCATTCTCGTCGACACGACCTGCGGCTCGGTGCTGAACGTGTGGAAGAACGTGAAGCGCTACGCCGACGAGGGCTTCACGTCGATCATCCACGGCAAGTACTGGCACGAAGAGACCAGGGCCACCGCGTCGCAGGCGCTGCACGCCGGCAGCGGCCGGTATCTCATCGTGCTCGACCACGGCGACGCCGCGATCGTCTGCGACTACATCCGCCACGGCGGCCGCCGCGAGGACTTCCTGGTGCGCTTCGCGCGCGCCATCTCCCCCGGCTTCGACCCCGACCGCGACCTGCAGCGCATCGGCTGCGCCAATCAGACGACGATGCTCAGCTCGGAGTCGCTCGAAGTCGGAGAGATGCTGAAGACGGCCATGCGCGATCGGTACGGCGACCAGGCGCTCGGCACGCGCTTTCGCGCCTTCGATACGATCTGCAGCGCGACCCAGGACCGGCAGGACGCGGTGAAGGCGCTGCTCGACGAGCAGCCCCTCGACCTGATGATCGTGATCGGCGGCCTCAACAGCAGCAACACGTGCAACCTCGCCCGCATCTGCGCGCAGCAGGTGCCCACCTACCACATCGCCGATCCCGAGGGGCTGGTCTCAGCGGCCGATATCCGCCACAAGCCCGTCGGGCGCGCTGAGGAAATCACGACGCCGGCGTGGCTGCCGCCCGGTGAGGTAACGATCGGGCTGACGTCGGGCGCCTCGACGCCCAACAACCTCGTCGACGCGGCAATCAGACGGCTCGAACGGTTCGCGAGCGCCTAGTTCGACCCGGTTTCCGGCTCGATCGTGATCCGGATCCGCTGGCCGACGCGCGACCGCAGGTAGCCGTGCAGGTCGCTGCCCGGCTTCACCACAATCATGGTCTGGTTGTCGACGGCGAAGTAGCCCTCCTGGGCCTCCTGGTCGGTGGCGCCCACTCGCCCGCGTATCGTGAACCCCTGCTGCGCCAGCGCCAGTCCGGCCATGAGCAGGACAACCACCATCAGCACGACCACGACTCGTTTCATCGCCACCATCCTTACGGCCCTTGCGGCGCCACGCCATGCCGCAGCGGGCCCAGCGGACGCGGACGGCCCGGCCGTCCTCCAGTCGTTCCAGCCACGGCCTCCCCCGACGGGCAATCGGCGTGCCACTGACGGGGTATGATCCCTCGACCCGGACGGCCGGCAGTAAACAGGCCTCCCAAGCCGGCCGTATTGTCAGACAGGTCGCGTATGAAAGTCTCGAAAATAGTGATCCGGTCCGCTGCAGCCCTCGTCTTCCTGGCGCTCTGTGCCGCCCCGGCTCTGGCCCAGCGCGGCAAGTGGTGGCAGGACGAGCGATTCCGGCGGGAGCTCAGCCTCACCGACGAGCAGAGCACACGGCTCGAAGCGATTTTCCAGAAGCACCTGCCGACGCTGCGCGAGCGCATGCGCACCCTGAACCAGGCTGAAGAACAGCTCGATCGGCTGATCGAAAATGGCGACGAGGCGTCCGTGATCGGGTACGTCGGCACTGTCGAATCCGCCCGCGCCGAGCTGAACAAGACGCGCACGATGATGCTGCTGCGGATGCGGCGCGCGTTGACGGCCGACCAGTGGGCCAAGTTCACGGCGCTGGCCGACGAGCGCGGTGGTCGCGGGCGGGGCCGGCCCGATCGCGGCCTTCGCTGACCGGGTTTCCATGATTAACCGAGGATCCGCACTGCGGTATCACGCTCGCAGTCTGCCCGCACGACGGCGCGCCGCGCTGGTCGTCTGTGTGCTCGTCTGCGTGCTCGTCGTGGGCGCGCCGCCGGCGCGGGCGCAGGAGGCCTCCGAGGCCGGTCGCCTGGACGGGATCGCCCGTGTCGCGGCGCAGCGGTTCATCGCCGCCCGCGCCGACAGCGAGCAGACGCGGCCGACGACGCCGCCCGCCGAAGCAGGGGCCACCGTCTCCCTGACCATCGAGGAGGCCACGACGCGCGCGCTCGAACGCAACCTCGAGCTGGCCGTCGAGCGGCTGAACCCGACGACCTTCGACCTGACGCTGGCGCGCCTCCGCGCGGCGTACCACCCGACGGCCAACTCGCTCTTCACGCAGCGGGCCGTGGTCCAGCCGCCGACGAACCAGCTGAACGGCGGCAACATCGTGCAGAACGACACGACCGATTACAACGCCGGCATTCTCCAGTCGCTGCCCTGGGGCGGCGGCACCGCGGCGTTCCAGTTCAACAACCGCAAGCAGGTGACGTCGAACATCTTTGCCAACTTCAATCCGACGTTCACCTCGAACTTCAACCTGACGTACACGCAGCCGCTGCTGCGCGGGTTCCTCATCGATAACACCCGCCAGCAGCTGCGGGTCACCGCCATCAGCCGCGAGATCTCCGAGATCCAGCTGCGCGGCACCATCGCCTCGACGCTCGCCGCCGTGCGGAACGCGTACTCCGAGCTGCTGTATGCGATCGACGCGGTCGAGGTGACGCGAGGCTCGCTGGCGCTGGCCGAGAAGCTCGTCGAGGACAACCGCGCGCGCGTCGAAATCGGCACGATGGCCCAGCTCGACGTGGTCCAGGCCGAAGCCGAAGCCGCGACACGGCGCCAGGGGCTGGCGCAGGCCGAGGCCACCTGGCGTACCTCCGAGCTCGCGCTCAAGCGCCTCATCGTCAATGGGACCGACGACCCGCTCTGGCGTGCCTCGATCACCCCGGTGGACCGCCCCGTGTTCGCGCCGGAGCCACTCGACGTCGAGGGGGCCGTGCGGCGGGCCCTCGGCAACCGGAGCGACCTCGAGCAGGCGCGCCGCCAGGTCCAGTCCAACGACACGACGCTGCGCTTCATGCGCAATCAGACGCTGCCCGACGTGGAGCTGACGACCACCTACGGCGCCCAGGGGCTGGGCGGCACGCAGTACATCCGGCAGGGCAGCGGACTGGGCAGTTCGATCGTCGGCGCGATCCGCGGCGGCTACGCCGACGCGCTGCGGACGCTGACGGGGCGCGACTACCCCACCTGGACCATGCAGCTGAACATGTCGTACCCGATCGGCTCGAGCCCGGCCGACGCCAACTACGCGCGCGCGCGCATTCAGCTGACGCAGGCGACCGCGCAGCTCCGCGCGCTCGAGCTGCAGGTGGCCACCGATGTCACCAACGCCGCCCTGCAGGTGGAGAACAGCCTGAAGCGATACGAGGCAGCGACCGTGGCGCGCGCGCTCGCCAACACGCGCCTGCAGGCGGAACAGAGCCGCTTTGACGTCGGCCTGTCGACCAACTTCTTCGTGGTCCAGGCGCAGCGCGACCTCGCCACCGCCCAGAATTCCGAAC
>JACQZV010000188.1 GCA_016213695.1 Acidobacteriota bacterium
CTGTACTTCAACGGGCGGGCGTCCGGCGCGCGGTTCTACCTCACGTTCCTCGTCGGCTCGGCGCGGTCGGACGGACGCCGCGCCGCCGGCGTGCGACTGCAGCTCGACCGGGGTGCCGGCATGGAAACGTTTTCCGCCAGCGAGCCCGTCACCGACGCCGCGGCGATGCGTGCGCCCGATCTCGCCATCGGCGCGAGCTCCGTGCGGCTCGACGGCATGCGGTACGTGATCCATCTCGACCTGCGCGACGCGCGCGGGCGTCGCGCGCGCGCCGACCTCTCGCTCGAGGCGGCGCCGGGGCGCCTGCTGCCGCCCCTCGAGATCGCGGGCGTGCGCGGATGGCGCACCGGATACGTCGTCCCGGTGATGTCAGGGAAGCTCGACGGACAGATCGCCGTCGACGGCCGGCGCGTGCCGCTCGACGGCGGCACCGGGTATCACGATCACAACTGGGGGTTCTGGAAGGGTGTGTCGTGGCAGTGGGGACAGGTGCAGCAGAACGATCTGTCGGTGCTGTACGGGCGCGTGTTTCCGCCGCCCGGCGCCGCCGATCCGGAGCGGCTGCCCGGCTTCGTCGGCGTGCTGGGGCCCGACGGCCCGATCGGCTACACGACCGATGTCACGATCGCCGAAACGAACGACGCGCGCGGCAACCCGCAGGCCATTGCCGTCCGCGCGCGCGGCGCGCAGGTCGATCTGTCCCTGATCTTCAGCGTTGAGTCAGCGGAAGTGACGCGCGGGGGAAGCGGCGGACCCGCCGCGAGCGGGCTCGACTTCTACCAGTTGCGCGGCACGTATAACGTGGACGGCCGCGCCGGCAGCACCGTGCTCGCCTTCGCCGCGCCGGGCAGCGCGGAGACGTTTCGCGGACGGTAACGTCAACGAACTCCCACCGCCCTTCGCGCGGCAATCTGCGCGCGCCGGCGGCGCCGGTCCAGCTCCTCGAGGGTCTGTCCGAGCGGCAGCCGGGGCTGCACGGCGCGCGCCACCTCCTGCCGCCGCACGACCTCGGCCCGGAAGCATTCGAAGCACAGCGTTCGCGGCCGATCGACGAGCGGATCGTCGGAGGCGGTTCTGAAGCCGTAGCGGGCTTCACGGGCGCGACACGCCGCGCATACCGGCGCGGCGGCCCCGCGGCGGGGCCGTGCCGGCGTCCTCGCCGGGGTCTGCAGTTCGTATAAGGCAAGCTGAGCGGACATGGGATCCTCCGTCTCTCTCAGCCTAGGACGGGGGTATGACAGACTAGGTCACTCCTTTCGAGCGTTGGGCGTTGGGCTTCAGGCTTTGGACATCGACGTACTCTTCAGGCTCCCGCTGTCGGAATTCACCGCCGAACGCAACGCGCTGGCCGCGGCGTTCAAGAACGCCGGCCGCGGCGAGGACGCCGCCCGCGTCAGGGCGCTCGCCAGGCCAGCGCTGTCGGCCTGGACGGTCAACCAGCTGTACTGGCGGCACCGCACGTCATTCGACCAGCTCATGACCGCCGGCCAGCGGCTGCGCACGGCGCAGGCGGCGCAGCTCCGGGGCAAGGCGGGCGACCTGCGGGGGCCGCTCGACGCGCGGCACGCGGCGCTTTCGGCGCTGACCAGGCAGGCCATGTCGCTGCTGCGCGAGTCGGGGCACGCAGCCTCTCCCGCCGTGATACGCCGCATCACCACGACCCTGGAAGCGCTGGCGACCTACGGCAGCCACCCCTCTGCCCCGCCGGCCGGGCGGCTGACCGCCGACATCGACGCGCCCGGCTTCGAGGCGCTGGCGGCGCTCGTCCCGCGCAAGGGGGGACGCGCACGCACGCGGGTGCTGCCCTTTGTCTCGCCGCGCGAGCTGAAGGCGGCCCGGGAGAAGCTTGCTCCGAAGGAGCGCAAGCGGCTGGAGGAGGCGGAGCGAAAGGCTCGGCTGGCCGCCGCCCGTCAGGCCGTCGGCGACGCCGGCCGCGCGCTCGTGCAGGCGCGCCGGGCCGCCGCGCGCGCCGAAGCGTCCCTCAAACATGCCGCGGCGCGGGCACGGGACGCGCGGAAGACCCAGGAGGCGCTCGCCGCGCGCCTCGAGAAAGCCTCCGCCGCGGCCGAACAGGCGCGGAAGGACGCGCACCGGATTGCGTCGAACGCCGAGGAGGCGGCGCAGGCGGTGGCCGACGCCGAACGCGCGCTGGACGAGGCGCGCCGCGCGCTCGTCAGTCTTCAGTAACGCCGCCGACGCGCATCTCCCCCGCCCAGCGCTCGGCGCCCGGGACCGCAATCCCGAACTGATCCAGGATCCGCGCCACCGAAAACTCGACGATGTCGGCGAGCGACCGGTGCTTGTTGTAGAAGGCGGGCACCGGGGGCAGGATCACCACGCCCATGCGCGACAGCTTGAGCATGTTCTCGAGGTGAATCTCGGAGAGCGGCGCCTCGCGGATGGCGAGCACCAGCCTCCGGCGCTCCTTGAGCACGACGTCGGCCGCGCGATGGATCAGGCTGTCGCCGTAGCCGTGGGCGATGGCGCCGAGCGTTCGGGCGCTGCAGGGCACGACGACCATGCCGGCGGTCGTGAACGATCCGCTCGAGATCGCGGCCCCCATGTCGTTCGGGGCGTACACGGTGTGCGCGAGCGCTTCGACCTGCTCGCGCGAGTAGGGCGTCTCGTGCAGGAGCGTGCGCGCGCCCCAGCGGCTGATCACGAGGTGCGTCTCGACGCCGGCCTCACGCAGCCGCTCGAGCAGCCGGACCCCGTAGATCACGCCGGTCGCGCCGGTGATGCCGACGATGAGACGCACGCCGGAATGCTACCATCGGCGGGTGTTCAGGCGCCAAACCAGCGGATCGGTGATCTGCACGTCGTGCGGGGTGCTCGTCGGCGTCAACGACGAGCGCTGCTACAACTGCAACCGGCGCCATCCGGGCCTGTGGGGGTTTGCCCCCCTGCTGCGGTCGCTCGGACACGACATGGGGTTCGTGCCGTTCGTCATCGGCGCCTGCGTGGTCCTGTACGCGCTCACGCTCCTCGCGTCGGGCGGCAACATCGGCATGGGCGGGCTGTTCTCGCTGTTCGCCCCCAGCCGCCAGAGCCTGTTCCTGTTCGGGGCAAGCGGCGCGGTCCCGGTGTTCGTCGCCGGCCGCTGGTGGACGGTGCTGAGCGCGGCCTGGCTGCATGGCGGCGCGCTCCACATCCTGTTCAACATGATGTGGGTGCGCCAGCTCGCGCCCGCGACCGCCGATCTGTACGGCCCCGGCCGCATGGTCATCATCTACACGGTGGCCGGCGTCGCCGGCTTCGCGCTGAGCTCGGTCGCCGGTGCGTACGTGCCGCCGCTGCTGCTGCTCCGGGGCGGCCAGTTCACCGTGGGCGCCTCCGCGTCGATCTTCGGCCTGCTGGGCGCGCTCGTCTACTACGGGCGCCGGAGCGGCAGCCGGATGGTCGGCAGCCAGGCGCTCTCCTACGCGCTGACGCTCGGCGTCTTCGGGTTCCTGATGCCCGGCGTCGACAACTACGCGCACGCGGGCGGCTTCGGCGGCGGCTACCTGGCGGCGCGGCTGCTCGACCCGCTCACGCCCGAACGGATCGACCACATCGGCATCGCGGTAGCCTGCCTGGCGGTGTCGATCCTGTCAGTCGTCGCGTCGATCCTGCATGGCTTCCAGTTCCTCTAATCCGATCCGCAGCATCATCGCGGTCCTGGGCGGGCTGGCCGTGGTGTCGCTCGTCACCGAGTCGCTCGAGTTCACGCTGGTCACGGCCGCCTCCGGCGGCACGGTCGCGGACATGGCCGGCTATTTCCAGGTGCGGAACCGGCCGGCGATCCTGGCGGCCAAACTCGTGTACAACACACTGGCCGGCGTGCTCGGCGGCTACATGACAGCGAAGGTGGCTGGCGCCCGTGAACTGCGGCACGGGGTGGTCGTCGCAGTCGTCCAGACCGCGGCGCTCATCTGGGGCTTTACCGCCGGCGAGTACGCCGCCTTCACGCCCGCCTGGATGCGGGTGGCGCTGCTGCTGCTCACCGGCCCGGCGATGGTGGCGGGCGCGTCGGTGCGGGCGAAGGCGGTGGGCGGTGGGCAGTAGGCAGTAGGCAGTGGGCAGTGGGCAGTGGACTAAAGACCAAAGACCCAAGACCAGAGACCAAAGAGGACCACCGTGAGAATCGCGTATCAGGGCGAACCGGGCGCCTACAGTGAGGCGGCGGCGCTGGTGTTTGCGCCGCACGCCGAGACGCTCCCCGGCACGACGTTCGACGAGGTGTTCGACGCCGTGCTCCACAAGCGCGCGACGCACGGCATCGTGCCGATGGAGAACTCGATCGGCGGCACGATCCACCGCAACTACGACCTGCTGGTCGACCACGAGATCCCGATCACCGGCGAAGTCGAGCTCGACGTCATCCATTGCCTGCAGGCGCTGCCGGGCACGACGATCGGCGACATCAGGATTGTCTACTCGCACCCGCAGGCGCTGGCGCAGTGCGAGCGCTATCTGAAGGATCTGGGCGTCACGGTGGAGGCCGTCTACGACACGGCCGGCGGCGCGAAGATCGTCGCCGAGCAGCGCCTCGCGAACGCGGCAGCCCTCGCCTCGCGGCGCGCCGCAGACGTGTTCGGCCTCGAAGTCCTGCAGGACGCAGTGCAGGATTTCGAGTTCAACATCACGCGCTTCTTTGCCATCGGCGGCGCGCCGCCCACCGACGCGAACAAGACCACGCTCGTCTTCGCGCTGCCGAGCACGCCGGGGTCGCTCTGGAAAGCCCTGAGCGTCTTCGCGCTGCGCGACCTCAACCTGAGCACGCTCGAGAGCCGGCCGATCCGCGGCCGCCCGTGGGAGTACCTCTTCTACGCGGACATCGAAGCGCCGCGCGACGACCTCGCGTGCGCGCGCGCGCTCACACAACTCGGCGAGTTCGCGAAGTGGAGCCGGGTGCTGGGCACGTACAAGGGCTGGGAGAGGGCGAAGCAGCACGTGTGAAGTGGAAAGTGCAAAGTGGGAAGTAGTGGGAAGTAAGTGTTCAAGTACGATTAGCTGCTTGGGAGGTTCTTCAGACGATTCGTGTTTGCACGTGCCGTACGTACTGACGTAGCCAGGATCTTCGCAAGTTCGCGAGCCTCCTGGAGGAGAGCCGCGTTATGCCGGATCCTCCCATCCCGCAGGTGCTCGAGCCAGTCGACGCACTCGTCGGCTTCTTCTGATGCCGTTCCCAGCTTGGCTTGGAATTCGGCGCGCGTCGCGAGGGGGCATGCCGGTCGAGATTGCACAACGGCTGCCATTCGAATTCCGGCCAGATTTCGAACGCACGAATCACCACGTGGCACTTTTTGACTTACTTTCCCACTTTCCACTTTGCACTTTTCACTTATTGACGACCCGTCTGACCCGCGGATTGTCGAGTACCGCAACGTCCCCGACGCCGATCTCCTCCGCCGGCACGGTCTCTTTGTCGCGGAAGGACGCCTCGTCGTCCGGCGGCTGCTGACCGGGAGCGCGTTCGCCACCCGCTCGGTGCTCGTCACCGACACCGCCCGCGCGGCGCTGGACGAGGTGCTGGCCGCGCGGCCGGATGTGCCGGTCTACGTCGCGCCCGCGGCGGTGATGGACGGGATTACCGGGCTGCACATTCATCGCGGCTGCCTGGCGCTCGGGGAGCGGCCGCGGCCCGCCTCCTGGCGCGAGACCGCCGCGGGCGCCCGGACCCTCGTCGTGCTCGAGCGGGTGGCGAATGCCGACAACGTCGGCGGCATCTTCAGAAACGCGGCCGCGTTCGGCGCAGCCGCCGTGCTGCTCGACGAGGCGACCACCGACCCGCTCTACCGCAAAGCCATCCGGACGTCGATGGGCGCCTCGCTCGTCGTCCCGTTCGCCCGCGCCGAGCCCTGGCCGGCGGCGCTGCGGGAGCTGGGTGCGCTCGGCTTCGCCACCGTCGCCCTGACGCCTTCGGCAGCGGCGCCGACGGTGGCCGAGACGGTCGCCCGTCTCGGCGGGCGGCCGGTCGCGCTCGTACTGGGGCACGAGGGCGACGGACTGACCGGCGCGGCGCTCGCGGCGTGCGAGTACCGGGCCCGGATCCCGGTGGCGTCGGCCGTCGATTCGCTCAACGTCGCTGCGGCGGCCGCCGTGGCGCTGTACGAGTCCAGGCGCCCGGCCGTATAATCGGCGGGCCGCTAGGAGGATGCATGGCGAAGAAACTGTGGTTCGGTGTGATCGGCTCGGTCCTCGCGCTCGGCGTCGTGGTGCCCGCTCAGCAGTACGCGCCCGGGTTCGAAGATCCCGCGCCGATTCTGGCGGCCGCCGCCAGGGAGATCGGCGAAGCCAACATGCGCTGCGTCACCTTCTCGGGTGCCGGCTACGCGGGCGCGGTCGGCCAGACGTTTGAAAACGCGGTCAACATCGACTGGCCGCGGATCGATTCGCTGGCCAATTACACGCGCACGATCAACTGGGAAGCCGGGACGAGCGTCGAGACGTTCGACCGCAAGCCGGGCATCACCCCGGCGTCGTGGAAGTACGGCCTCGGCTGGCAGGATGGCACGCCGACGCAGAAGGCGCTGCGGCAGACGCACATCACCAAAGGGAAGATGTCGTGGCACATGGACGGCGACGGCCCGCCGGTGGCGGTGCCGCCCGAGCTGGCCGAGCTCTACCAGCTGGACCTCTGGCTGAACCCTCCCGGCTTCATCAAGGCGGCCCGGATGCCCGGCGCCAACCCGATCGCCTTCTGGCGGTGGGAGCAGCTCGAGAAGGGCCGCGACGGGGAGGTGGTGAATCCGGAAAAGATTCATGTGGTCGCGATCACGATGTTCGGCAAGTACCGCGTGGACGCCACCGTCAACTCGCGCAACCAGATCCAGCGCATCAAAACCACCGTGAACGAGCCGTCGCTCGGTGACTTCAACATCGAGCACGAGTCGACCGAGCAGATGCAGTTCGGCAACGTGAAGTGGCCGATCAACTGGCATTCGCACCACGGCATCGACGACAACTGGGCGTTCTACCGCCAGAGCACCGGCCACAACGGGTACGGCGGCAAGTTCCCGAACGTGCAGCCGAACGTGTGCACCGATCCCGGCCCGGTGCCGGCGCCGGTGGCGAGCGCGACGTTCCCGGTGCAGGTGACGGTGGACAAGATGGCCAACGGCGTCTACCTGCTCGGCGGCGGCCCCGCCAACAGCTACATGGTGGAGTTCAGGAATTTTGTCGCGGTCTTCGAGGCGCCGACGAGCGAAGAGCGCAGCCTCGCGGTCATCGAGCAGGTCGCGAAGCTGGCGCCGAACAAGCCGATCCGCTGGCTCATCTCGTCTCACCCGCACTTCGACCACATCGGCGGCCTGCGGGCGTATCTGCACATCGGTTCGACGATCGTGACGCACGCGAAGAACCTCGCGTTCCTCAACAGCGACGTGCTGAACTACGAGCCGCGGACCGTGAAACCCGACATCGTGTCGCGGTGGCCGCCGACCGAGGTCGCCGAAGGCTACACGTACGAGGGGATTCAGGAGCGCTACGTGATCACCGACGACGTGCGCAACCTGCACGTCTACTACGTGCAGCCGCTCCAGCACGTGTCCGGCATGGTGATGGCCTGGCTGCCGGCCGAGCGGATCGCCTTCGAGGCGGATCTGTTCGACACGCACGAAGCGCCGCGGCCGGCGCAGCTGCCGGCGATGCGCAGCTTCCTCAACCAGGTGCAGCGGATGAGCCTCGACGTCGCCACCGTGGCGCCCGTGCACGGGAAGCCGGTGCCCTGGAGCACGTTCATGGACGCGATGAACACGGTGACCAAGACGAATTAGATGTTCGATGTCGTCGGGGTGGGGGCGAATTCTGTCGATTTCGTATACGCGCTGCCCGAATTTCCCCACCCCGACGGCCCCGCCTCCAAGCTCCGCATCACCCGCCGCACGGTCTCGTGCGGCGGCCAGACAGCCACCACGCTCTGCACGTGCGCGGCCATGGGGCTGCGGACCAGGTACGCCGGGACCATCGGCAGCGATCCGAACGGCACGCTGATACGCGCCGAGCTGGCGCGCCGCGGCGTCGACCTGGAGCACGTCCACGTCCGCGACACCGGCAACCCGTTCGCCGTGATCCTGCTCGACGCGCGGCGGGGCGAGCGCGTCGTCCTGTGGGACCGCGACCCGGCGCTGCAGCTGACGCCGGACGAGGTGGACGCGGCGCTCGCCGATCCTCCGCGGCTGCTGCACGTAGACGATGCGGACGAGGCGGCGGCGATCCGGGCGGCATCGCGCGGCCGGCGGTCCGGTATCCCGGTGACGAGCGACATCGAGCGCGTCACCGACCGGACCGGCGAGCTCGTCGCGGCGGTCACCATTCCCATCTTTGCCGAGCAGGCCCTGGAAGCGTTCACCGGCGAGCGCGACGTCGAGCGGGGCCTCCGCGCGGTCCGGCGGCGGCACGACGGCCTCCTGTGCGTCACGCTCGGGGCGCGGGGAGCGATGCTGCTGGATGGGGAGCGCCTCAGCCACGCGCCCGGCGCGCAGGTCGAGGCCGTGGACACGACCGGCGCCGGCGACGTCTTCCGCGGCGCGTTCATCGCCGCGCTGCTCCGCGGCGACGCTCCCGCCGATATCCTCCGCTTCGCCAACGCCGCCGCGGCGGTGAGCTGCACGCGACCCGGCGCGATGGCGAGCGTCCCGACGATCGAGGAGACGATGTCTTTGATCTAGTCTCTGGTCTCTGGTCTCTGGTCTCTGGTCTCTGGACTCTGGACTACTTCTTCAACAGCACAAACCCGAGGGGCGGGACCACGAGCGACAGCGACTGCTCGAACCCGTGGGCGGGCACCGGCTCGGTACCCACGCCGCCCACGTTCCCCATGTTGCTGCCGCCGTAGATCCCGGCGTCGCTGTTGAGGACCTCCCGGTACCAGCCGCCCGCGGGCACGCCCATCCGGTAGCCGGGCCGCGGCACGGGCGTGAAATTCGCCACCATCACGGTGAAGTCGCCCGGGTCGCGCGCGCGGCGGACCATCGAGACCACGCTGTTCTCGTGATCGTTGGCGTCGATCCAGCGAAAACCCGCGGCGTCGAAGTCCACCTGGTGCAGCGAGGGCTCCCGCTGATACGTGTGGTTGAGATCGCGCACCCACCGGGAGAGCCCCGCGTGCATGCGGTCGTCGAGCAGGTGCCAGTCGAGGCTCTCGTCGCAGTTCCACTCGCGCCACTGGCCGAACTCGGCGCCCATGAACATCAGCTTCTTGCCCGGATGCCCGAACATGAAGCCGTAAAGCGCGCGCAGCGTCGCGTGCTTCTGCCACACGTCGCCCGGCAGCTTGTCCAGCATCGCCCGCTTGCCGTGCACGACCTCGTCGTGCGAGAACGGCAGGATGAAGTTCTCGGTGAAGGCGTAGAGCATCGAGAAGGTGATGTCGTTGTGATGCCAGCGCCGGTGCACGGGGTCCTCCTGCGCGTACTGCAGCAGATCGTGCATCCACCCCATGTTCCACTTGTAGCTGAACCCGAGCCCTCCCGCGTACACCGGGCGGCTGACGGCGGGCCAGGCCGTGGACTCCTCAGCCACGGTGATCGATCCGGGCACGCGGCCGTGCGTCACCGTGTTCAGATGCTGGAGGAACGAGACGGCTTCCAGGTTCTCGCGGCCGCCGAACTGGTTCGGGATCCACTCGCCGTCTCCGCGCGAGTAATCGAGGTACAGCATCGAGGCCACCGCGTCCACGCGGAGGCCGTCGACGTGGAACTCCTCCAGCCAGAGAAGCGCGCTGCTCAGGAGAAAGCTGCGCACCTCCGTCCGCCCGTAGTTGAACACGAGCGTTCCCCACTCCCGGTGCTCGCCCTGGCGGGGGTCGGCGTGCTCGTAGAGCGGCGTCCCGTCGAACTGCGCCAGGCCGTGCTGGTCCTTCGGGAAGTGGCCCGGCACCCAGTCGAGAATGACGCCAAGCCCATGAAGGTGGCACTGGTCGACGAAGTACCGGAAGTCGTCCGGCGAGCCAAAGCGGCTGGTCGGCGCGAAGAACCCGATGACCTGATAGCCCCACGACCCGGCAAACGGATGCTCCAGCACCGGCATCAGTTCGATGTGCGTGCAGCCGAGCTCGCGCACGTACGGGATGAGCGTCTCGGCGAGCTCGCGATACGTGAGCGGCCGGTTGCCGGCCTCGGGCACGCGCCGCCACGATCCGGGGTGGACTTCGTAAATCGACATCGGCCGGTCGTGCCAGCCGCCGAGCGACGCGCGATCCCGCATCCAGTCGCCGTCGTGCCACTGGTATCCCCCGTCGTCCCAGATCACCGACGCCGAATTGGGCGGCACTTCGAACCGGCGCGCGTAGGGATCGGCTTTCTGCAGCAAGTGTCCCGCCGCGGTCCGCACTTCGAACTTGTAGGGAGCGCCCGCGGGCAGGTCGGGGATGAAGATCTCCCAGACGCCCGACGGCATCAGCCGCCGCATGACGTGCACCCGGCCGTCCCACCGGTTGAAGTCGCCGATCACGCTGACGCGCTGGGCGTTCGGCGCCCAGACGGCGAAGTGCACGCCCGTCACATCGCCCACCGTCATCCGGTGGGCGCCGAACCGCTCCCACGCCCGGTAGTGGGTGCCCTCGGCAAACAGGTGCAGGTCGAAATCGGTCAGCACGGGCCCGAACTGATACGGATCGACGCGGTCGAGCGTGACTCCGCCCTCGCGCACACGGAGCCGGTAGGGGAACGCTTCGGGCGACCGCCCGTCGAGCGGGACGGTCGCTTCGTATATCCCTTAGGGCCGCCGCCGCTTCATTAGGTCGACCTGGTCCGGCGTGACGATCTTCAAGCCCGAGGCCGCGGGCTGCATCGAACGGATGACGAGCGCCGGCCGGCCCTTGATGACGAGGTGGTGAGGGCCGAGGACGGCAAATGGATCGTCGCTCGTGCCCGACGCGATCGCGTCGAGCGCTTCATCGGCCGCCGTGCGCGCGCCGACCGTCATCATCCGCATGATATCCTGTGGCCCCTTCATCCGAGGAGTCACTGGTGCCGGCCTTATACGCGCGATTCGAGACCACTGAGGGAAGCTTTACCGTCCGCCTCTTCGATCAGGAGGCGGCGCGAACCGTCGAGAACTTCGTCGGGCTCGCCGAGGGCACCAAGGCGTGGACCGATCCGCGCACGAATCAGAAGGTGACCCGGCCGTACTACAACGGCGTCATCTTCCATCGCGTCATCGACGGGTTCATGATCCAGAGCGGCGACCCGCTCGGCGAGGGCATCGGCGGTCCGGGCTACACGTTTGCGGACGAGTTCCACGCGACGCGGCGCCACGACAAGCCCGGCATCCTGTCGATGGCCAATCGCGGCCCCAACACCAACGGCGGACAGTTCTTCATTACGCTCGCGCCCACGCCGCATCTCGACGACCGCCACTCGGTGTTCGGAGAGGTCGTCGACGGCATGGACGTCGTGAGGAAGATCGGCAGCGCCCCCACTAACGAACGCGACCGGCCCGTCACGCCCATCGCCATCACGACCATTACGATCGAGCGCCGGTAAGGCAGGCCGACCGTCCGCCCTGACGGACAGCGTCTGTCCTCCCGCCCCGACACGGACGTCCCCCAGGGCCGGTACCGCCCACATTCCCTGCGCAACCAGCCGGTCCATATCGGCACAACCGTTGCGTAGTACGAGGAGTGCGCCTGCAAGGAGATCATCCGTGACTACGATCCGTCCCCCTGCGACGGCTGTTCTGGCGGCCGTCTGTCTCGCCTCGCTTCTGGTCGCATCAACCGATTCGTCCGCACAGCAGCGCCGCGCGGCGCGGGCGGCCGTGCCGGTGACGGTGCTGCGGACGTACTACACGCCGTTCATGTACGACCCGTGGTACTACCCGTTCTATCCGTACCAGTGGTATCCGCCGTACGGATATGGACCTGCGCACCCGCCGGACGCATCACTGCGGCTGGAAGTGACGCCGAAAGACACCGAGGTGTTCGTCGACGGCTACTACGCGGGCATCGTCGATGACTTCGACGGCGTCTTCCAGCGGCTTCACCTCGAGCGCGGGGAGCACGACATCACGCTGTACCTGCAGGGCTACCGCACGGCCGCGCGGTCGATCTACCTGCAGCCCGGAGGCACGTTCCGCATCCGCCACACGATGGACGCGCTGCCGGCGGGCGCCGCACCGGACCCGCGGCCGGCCCCGTTGCGATCGCCGCAACGCGATCCCCATTCACCGTCCGACCCACGACAGTAGGAGACAGACGTCATGCACACACTCCCCCTTCGGCGCGTTTCCGTCATCATCATGTTCATCCTGGGGCTGGCCGCCGGCGCCGCTGCGCAGCAGACGCCGGCGCCGCTCACCGTCGACCGGGTGCACGTCCCGTGGGTCGTCGCGCCCGATTTCAAGGTCACCGAGGTGGACGGCGACACCGGGCAGCTGGCGGGCATGTATGGGGGCCGCATCCTTGAAGGTAAGGTGCTGGTCGGAGGCGCGATGTACTGGCTCGCCAACGGCACCGATGCGTTCCGGCTGACCTACGGCGGGCTGCTCGTCGGGTGGGCCAGCCCGCAGTCCGAGCGCATCCGGTTTGGCGTTCGCGGCCTGGCGGGCGTCGGCACCGCGACGCTGCCGGTGGCGGGCGACGGCGCGCTGTTCGAGCGCGGGCTTCGCATGCCGCCTGGCGTGCGCGACATCCGCGACCTCCGGTTCGGGCCGCGCCAGGCCCAGGCGCCCGGCATGCGGCCGGGACTCGCGCCCGCGGGTCCCAGGGGGTTCACCATGCCGCTCTTCCGGTTCGGCGTGCGCGACGATTTTCTGGTGTTCGAGCCGCAGGGCACGCTGTCATTCGATCTCACGAGCCACGCCGCGGTCGCCCTGGGCGCTGGCTATCGGACCGTGGCGCTGACCGACACGCTTCGCAACCGCGTGGATGGCCCGACGGCGAGCGTCGGGCTGGAATTCGACTGGTAGAAGGACACGGCGGGCCGGGATCCCCGCGCGATCGCCCGGTCGCGCGGGGATTCACCCACTGTGTTATCGTGGACGTGCTTTCCTGAGTGCCGCCCGATCGGCCTCCCCTCCGCGGCCTTTCTCATCAAAGCTTCGTTCATCCGTCAGTTGTAACCGTCGCGCGGCGGCGACGGGGGAAGACATACCCATGGTGACCCGGCCAACCCATCTCAACGCCTACGAATTTGCTGTCGTCTCGGCGCTGCGCGCACACCAGTTGATGAGCGGCTGCGTGCCGCAGGTGGATGGTGAACACAAGGCCACGATTACGGCGCAACTGGAGGTTGCCTCCGGCAAGATCGAACGCGAGCCGACCGCCGCCGACGATTGATCCCTCGACCCTCAGCCGCCGGCCGCGGCACCGTGTGTATCATCGACTCGCTTCCCGCGGGAGGCCATATGAACACGTGCTTACGGCTCGTCTCGGGAGTCGCGCTGGCCGCGGCGCTGGTTGCCGCCCCCGGCGCGACCGGCGCAACCGCCGGTCAGGCGGGCGATGCGGCCCCCGCCACGCTCGAGGACGCACAGCGGCTGTTTTACGGCGGGCACTTCGAGGCCGCCGCCGCGCTGGCCCTGTCGCTCCGCACCGCCGATCCGGGCAACCTGGCCGCCTCGGAACTGCGCGGTTCCGCCCTCCACTTCCAGATCAAGCGGGTCTTCGGGACGCCCAAGGACAGGGAACGCGCGTGGAAGTCGTGTGCGTTGTGTCCGGACCTGCTGTCGGAGTTTCTGAGCGAAACCAATCTCGGCCGGGTTGAGGCACGCGCCCGGCTGAAACGCTCGCCGGCCGACGAAGAAGCCCTGTTCTTCCTCGGCAAGCTCGACCTGAATGTGCTCTGGCTGTACGCCGGCACGCTCGGGCGGAAGACCGGCTGGAGCGAGTACTGGGAGGGGCGCCGGTCGCTCGATGCGGTGCTCAGGATGAACCCCGACCACGCCCGGGCGCGCCTCGCGCGCGCCTGGATCGACTACATCGTCGACACGAAAGTGCCCTGGGGCACGCGCTGGCTGCTCGGCGGCGGTGACAAGAAGCGGGGCCTCCAGGCGGTGCGCGACCTGGCGCTCGTGCCAGGGCCTCCCTACGTCCAGACCGAGGCGATGTTCGCGCTGTGGGACATGCAGGTGCGCGAGCGCAGTTTTACCGAGGCGGTCGTCACGGCGCGCGCGCTCGCACGCGATTTTCCCGAGAACGTGGAACTGGCGAAGTTCCTCTCGACCTATGACCCGGACGGAAGCCGGTAACGGGCCGCTTCCTCCCCTGCAATCCGCCCGAACACCGCACCGATCGTCATGCCGATGCCGGCGATGTAGCCGCGCCGGAGGATGTTGCCCGCCATGATCTCGCCGGCCGCAAAGAGGTTGCGCGCCGGCTCGCCGCCGGCCAGGCGCACGCGCGCGCGCTCGTCCACCGTCACGCCCAGGTAGGTGAACGTGATGCCCGGCCGCAACGGATAGCCCCAGAACGGCGGGGTGTCGATCCGCTGCGCCCAGTGCGTCTTGTTCGGCGCGAGCCCTTCGGTCCTGCAGTCGTCGAGTGCCGTGTGATTGAACGTGCCGGGGCGCACCGCCGCGTTGAACGACGCGACGGTGGCGTCCAGTCGGCCGGCGGGTACGCCGAGCGCCACGGCAAGCTCGCGAATCGATGAGGCCGCCACCGGCGGGAAGACCGAGGGCATGAACGTCCCCTGCGCCTTGGCATCGACAATCGAGAAGGCCATCTGGTCTGGCTGCCCGGCAATCAGCCGTCCCCAGATCGCGTACCGCTTGGGCCAGGCGTCCTCGCCCTCGTCGTAGAACCGCTCGCCCGCCCTGTTGACGACGATGCCGAAGGGAATCGAGTCGAGGCGCGTGACGATGCCGCCGTCGAACCGCGGGGCGCGGGCATCGACGGCGATGGCGTGGCATTCGCGCGGGTCGCCCACCGGCTGCGCGCCGGCATCGAGCAGCAGTCTGAGGAGCGTGCCCGTGTTGTACGGCGTGCCCCGGATCACAAAGTTGTCTGCGGCCTCACCCCAGATCTCCCGCAGCCAGTCGATGTTGGCTTCGAAACCGCCCGCGGCAATGACGACCGTCCGGGCGTGCAGCGTCTCGACGCGGCCGCCGGTCCTGACCGACAGCGCGCGGCACTCGCCCCGCTCGATGTCGAGCCCGATTACCTCGGCGTCGTACCGGGCGTGAATCCCCGCGCGGCCGGCCGACGCGTAGTAGCTGTTCATCAGCGCCTTGCCGCCGCCGAGGAAGAAGGCGTTGGTGCGCGACAGGTGCAGCGTGCCGCTCAGCGAAGGCTGGAACCTGGCGCCGAAGCGCCCCATCCAGCCCGGACAGGCGGCCGATCGGTCCACCAGCAGGCGCGCGAGCGGGCCGTCGGTCTCGTTGCCCGTGACGCGCATCAGGTCGGCAAGAAATTCGTCCTCGGAGTACGACTCAGTGAGGACGCCGGTGGGCGCGGCGTGGGCGCAGCGCAGGTTGCGGGTATGCCGGCTGTTGCCGCCGCGGAGATCGCGGGGTGCGCGCTCGAGGACGATCACCTCGGCGCCGGCCTGTCGCGCGGCCAGCGCCGCGCACAGCCCCGCGTTGCCGCCGCCGACGACGGCGACGTCGTAGAGGTCCACGGCTTCAGGCTAGCATTTCCCGCTTGTCGACGCGCACGGCGGTGGACGAGAATTCTCGAACATGCCAACCACGCTTCGCGCCGACCTGGAGCAGGAGGGGCCGTCCACGTCGAAAGCCACCGTCCGGTCGCACACCGTGTTCGTCGATCGTCCGGCGGCGAAGGGCGGCGCCGACCGAGGCCCGGCCGGCGGCGAGTACCAGCTGGTCGCTCTCGGCGGCTGCTTCTCGAGCCATCTGCTCGCGGCCATCCGGGCTCGCGAGGCGCCGATCAGCCGCGTACGCGTCGCCGTGACCGGCACGATGGACGGGAGCCCCGAGCGGTTCACGGCCTTTACGCTGTCGGTGGACGCGGTCTGCGACGACCGCGCTGTGCTGGAGAAACTGGTGCTGATGGCCGAACGCGCGTGCCAGGTGACCAACACACTGCGGCAGTCGACGCCCATCGACGTCACCGTCCACGCGCGCAGCGCGTCCGTCGTCTGAAACAGGGTGCGTAGTACGTCGGGCGGGTGCCGCGGAGCGGACCCGCCACTAACAGGAGTCCGGAATGCCCCGATCGAAGACATCGAACCACCTGGAGCGCCGCGCGTTTCTGCAGAAGGGCGCGCTGGCCGGCGCCGCGCGCGTCGCGGCCCCTGGCGCCGCCGGCGCGCAGGCCGGCGAGCCGAGGGGCGCCGCCCCCGCGCCGGCGCAAGTGCCGCCCATGACGCTCGCGGCCGAAACGACGCCGCCCTCCGACGTGCAGGTCATCGGCGAGACCGAGCGGTGCGGCTCGGACTACATGGTGGACGTCTTCAAGTCGCTCGGCTTCGAGTACGTCTGCGCCAATCCGGGCTCGAGCTTCCGGGGCCTGCACGAATCGCTCATCAACTACGGCGGCAACCAGAGCCCCGAGTTCATCACGTGCTGCCACGAGGAATCCTCCATCGCCATGGCGCACGGCTACTTCAAGGCGGACGGCAAGCCGCTCGCGGTGCTGGCGCACGGCACCGTCGGCCTGCAGCACGCCTCGATGGCGATCTACAACGCATGGTGCGACCGCGTCCCCGTGTACGTGATCCTCGGCAACTACGCCGACGCCGCCATCCGGCGCGGCGCCGAGTGGTATCACGGCGTGCAGGACGCGGCGGCCATGGTGCGCGACTACACGAAATGGGACGACTTCCCCTGGTCGCTCACTCACTTCGCCGAGTCGGCGGTGCGCGCGTATCAGATCGCGCTGACGCCGCCGATGGCGCCCGTCGTCATGGTGCTCGACGGCAGCCTCCAGGAAGATGCGGTCCCGAGAAGCGAGCGACTGCCGATTCCGAGGCTGACGCTGCCGGTGCCGCCGCAGGGCGGGACGGGCGCGGTACAGGAGGCGGCTCGCCTGCTCGTGGCGGCGGAGAACCCAGTGCTCGTGGCCGATCGTCTCGCGCGCACGCCGAACGGGATGACGCTGCTCGTCGAGCTCGCCGAGACGCTGCAGGCCGGGGTCATCGACCAGGGCAGCCGCATGAACTTCCCGTCGCGCCACCCGCTCAACCAGACGCAGCGCGCCCGCGCCGCGTCGGCCGACGCCGACCTCATCGTCGGTCTCGAGGTGGCGGACTTCTGGGGCGTGGTCAACACGCTGCGCGACCAGCTCCACCGGACGAGCCGGCGCGTGGCGAGGCCGACCGCAAAGCTCATTACGATTACCACCGGCGACCTCTATATCCGTGCGAACTACCAGGACTTCCGCCGCCTGCAGGATGTCGACCTGGCCATCGCCGCTGACGGCGAGGCGACGCTGCCGTCGCTCATCGAGGCGGTCAAGCGGCTCGTCACCGCCGATCGCCGGCGCGTCTACGCGGAACGCGGCGCGAAGCTGGCGGCCGCCAGCCGCGCGGCGGCGGAGGCGTCACGCGCGGCCGCGTCGTATGCCTGGGAGGCGGGGCCGGTCAGCACGGCGCGCCTGAGCGCGGAGCTCTGGGCGCAGATCAAGAACGAGGACTGGTCGCTCACCTCGAGCTACTACAGCAGCGACCAGACGAACTGGCCGCGCCGCCTCTGGAACTTCGACAAGTCCTATCAGTGGCTCGGCCATGCCGGGGGCGGCGGCATCGGCTACGGCGCGCCCGCGTCGGTGGGCGGCGCGCTGGCCAACCGCAAGCACGGCCGGCTGTCGGTGGCCATCCAGACCGACGGCGATCTGATGTACGCCCCGGGCGTGCTCTGGACGGCGGCGCACCACCGGATTCCGCTGCTGAGCGTGATGAACAATAACCGCGCCTACCACCAGGAACTGATGCACGTGCAGAAGATGTGCAACGCGCGCAACCGCGGCGTCGATCGCGGCGTGATGGGCAGCCAGATCCTCGACCCGAACATCGATTTCGCCGCACTCGCGCGGTCGATGGGCATCTATGCGGAGGGTCCGATTTCGAGTCCCAACGATCTTGGCCCTGCGCTGAAACGGGCCGTCGCGGTCGTCAAGCGCGGCGAGCCGGCGCTCGTCGACGTGGTCACGCAGGCGAGGTGAGGGCGATGATCGCCAATCGAACGGCAGCCGTGCTCGGACTGGCCGCGGCGCTACTCGCCGCGCCGGCGTCTCGGGCGGCGATGGTGGCGGCCCAGGCACCTTCCTCGACCGGCGGCAAGCCGGCCCAGACCGCCGTCCCGCCGACGCCGGCGGGACGCGCAGAGACCGGCGCGCTGGTCTTCAAGAAGGTGGGCTGCTGGCAGTGCCACGCCAACGAAGCGCAGGGCGGATCCGCCGGCCCGCGCATCGGGCCGAATCCGATCCCGTTCGCGCGGTTCACGCAGTATGTCCGGAACCCGGCGGGTGACATGCCGCCCTACACCGGCAAGGTGCTCTCGAACCAGGACCTCGCGGATATCTACGCGTTCCTGCAGGCCCGGCCGCGGCCGCCGGCGGTTGGTACCATCCCGCAGCTCGCGCCGTAGCAGGGCGTCGGGCTTCAGGCTTTGGGCTTCAGGTCTTGGGCTTCTGCGCCGGCGCGCTACGTCATCAGCGCGGCGCGAGGCACGAGCGCTTCGGGCACCCACACTTCCCCGCTCATGATGCGGCGCGCCGTCCGCGCAAACGTGGCACTGACGACGTGCGGGGCGCCGTCGGCGTCGCGCATGGTCACGCGCACGTCCATGATGCCGGCGGGGTGGGCGATGCGAATCTCGCCGGAAGCGCCGCGGCCGGCGGCGAGGCAGTCGTGCACGACCGTCCCGGGCAGCAGCGCGGCCACGCCGGTGCAGATCGCGCCGCCGCCCGCGTACGCGCGGTGCGCCGTCTGCATCGACATGTATCTCCCCTGCAGATCGTGCGTCTCCGCGGCCAGCGCCTGCCCCGTCGTCGTCTGATACGCCTGGGCCGGCGCGACACAAGCCACCTTGGGAAGCCCGGGGCTGACGCGGGTCGCCTCGCGGCGGTCCGCCACGATACCCAGCGCCTCGGCCGCCATCGACCTGATCTCCTCGAGCTGCCGCATCACCACAGGCCGTGCCTCGATGTCGGCCGGCCACTCGGTGCCGGTCAGGCCCAGCGCCGCCGCGGTGCAGAAGACCATCGGGTTGGCGGCGTCCACGAGCGACACGCCGATGCGGGCGCCGTCCGACAGGACGAACTCGTCACGCGCGCGACCGGTCGGCAGCAGGCGCCCGGTCGTCGATCCGCCTGGCGCGAGCCACTCGAGGTCGATGCGGGCGGAGGTGCCGCCGACGCCGGGAATCGCGTAGTCGCCCTCGGTCCAGACGCGGCCGCCGCGCACCGGGACGTGCGCGTGTACGAACACGCCGGTGTTCACGCTCCGAATCCTGACGACGGTCACCGGCTCGACGGCGGGCACGAGCCCCGCGTCAATCGCAAACGGCCCGACGGCCGACGTCATGTTGCCGCAGTTGCCGCCCCAGTCGACGGTGGGGGCGCCGACGCCCACTTGCGCGAACAGCATGTGCACGTCGGCCCCTGGCGCGCGGTCCCGGCCGACGAGCAGCGCCTTGCTGGTCAGCGAGGTGCCGCCGCCGATGCCGTCGATCTGCCGGAGGTCCGGCGAGCCGAACGCGCGCAGCAGGATGGCGGCGACGGTGTCGCGCGGGTACGGCAGGCGCTCGTCGAGAAACAGCAGGCCGCGGCTCGTGCCGCCGCGGTACAGCACGCACGGGATGGAGACGTCGGGCATCTAATCCTGATAGATTGTAAACCGCACATGCGCGGACGCTTCCTTCACGCCCTCGTACTGAGCGCCGTCGGCATGCTCACCGCCGCCTGCGGAGGCGGGAACGGCGCGAGCGCCGGCGCGGCCGGCGGGCCGATCGTCGTCAAGTTCACGCACGTGGCCGCCGACTTCACGCCGAAAGGACAGGCGGCGCGGAAGTTCGCCGAGCTGCTGCAGGCGCGGTCGGGCGGCCGCATCGAGGTCCGCGTGTATCCGTCGGGCCAGCTCTTCGGCGACAAGGACGAAGTCGAGGCGCTGCAGGCGAACAACGTGCAGTTCATCGCGCCGTCGATCGGCAAGCTGATCAGCTTCGATCCGCGCTTCCAGATCGGCGACATGCCGTTCCTGTTCGCCGACAACGCCGCCGAGAACCGCTTCTGGCGGTCGGCGACGGGACGCGAGCTGCTCCGGTCGCTCGAACCGAAAGGCATTCTGGGGCTGAGCACGTGGCCGAACGGCATGCGGCAGCTGATGAACAGCCGCCGGCCGGTGCGGACGCCGGCCGATGCGCGCGGGCTCAAGATTCGCATCCCGAGCGGCGGCGTGCTCGTCGACACGCTGCAGGCGTTCGGCGCCGGTGCGTCCGTGATCCCGTTCACCGACACCTACACCGCGCTGCAGCAGGGGGTGGTCGACGGCACGATGGCCACGTTCGACAACATCGAGAATGAGAAGTACGCCGAGGTGCTCAGGTATCTGAGCGTGACCAACATGAACAGCCTCTCCTACGGCGTGCTGACCAACACGACGTTCTGGGACGGCCTGGCACCTGACCTGCGGCAGGTCGTGACCGATGCGATGACGGAGGCCACCGCGCTGGCCGAGAAGCTGTCGAGGGAGCTCGACGAACGGTCGATGGCGGCGCTCAAGGCCCGTATCGCCGTCACCGAGCTCACCCCGGCCGAGCGGCAGCAGTTCGTCGATGCCTCGCGTCCCGTCTGGGCCACCTACGAGCCGATCGTCGGCGACGATCTGTTCGCGGCCGCCCAGGCCGCCAACCAGCCAGGGCCTGTCGATTGATGCCGGGAACCACGAACGGGTCCGGCTGCCTGCCGTGTCTGCCTGGCGCGCGTCGCGCGCAATGATGCAGGAGGATCGCCGCGGACCGTGGACGGCCCGCTATGCGGCGTTCGAGGACATCGCCTCCGGTCTCTGCCTGGCGGCCGGCATGACGCTCATCCTGTACGGCGTCGTCATGCGGTACGTCTTTTCGACGCCGCTCTACTGGGTGGACGAGATCTCGACGTATCTCACGGTGTGGGGCGCGCTGCTCGGCTGGAGCGTGGCGGAGCGCGACCGCCGCCACATCCGCGTCACGCTGCTCTTCGACCGGCTGCCGCCGCCGGTCCGGCGCGCGACGGCGCTCGTGGCGAGTCTCGTGAGCGCGGGCTTCTGCTTCTTCCTGGCGTACATGGCGTGGGTGCTCGAAACGCGGTACGTGACGTCGGGCCAGCGCACGCTCAACACGCAGTCGCCCCTCTGGATCGTCTATTCGGTGGTGCCGCTCGCGGCGCTGATGCTGGGCGGCCGCTATGCGGCCGAGAGCCTCGACCTGCTGCGCGGCGGCGCCACGCAGGATCCGGACGCGCCGGCGCCCGACGCGGCGGTCTCGTCATGACGCTGCTCGCCCTCTTCGCGCTGTTCGTCGTGCTGCTGCTGCTCGGCGTGCCGATCGCGATTGCGCTCGCGCTGGCGAGCGTGGGCCTGCTCGCGGCCACCACCGATTTCACGCTGTACATGATTTCGCAGCGGATGTTCTCGGCGCTGGATTCGTCGGCGCTCGTGGCGATTCCCGGCTTCGTCATCGCCGGCGCCATCATGGCGCACGGCGGCATTTCGTCGCGGCTCGTGACCGCGCTGCGCGCGTGGGTCGGGCACCTGCCCGGCGGGCTCGCGATCGTCACCGTGGCGTCGTGCACGATCTTCGCGGCGATGTCGGGGTCGAGCCCGGCGACGGCGGCTGCGGTCGGCGGCACGCTGATTCCCGCGATGGTAGCCAACGGCTACGACAAGCGGTACGCCATGGGGGTCGTCGCGGCGTCGGGGACGCTCGGCATCCTGAGTCCCCCGAGCATCACCTTCGTGCTGATCGGCATCACGGCCAACGAGTCGATCGGCCGCCTCTTCATCGCGGGCGTGCTGCCCGGCCTGTTCATGGCCGGCGTGCTGGCGGCCGTCGCGATTGTGATCGCCCGCATGAAGGGCTACCGCAGCGACACCCGCACCGGCACGCGCGAGCGCTGGCGGGCGACGCGGCAGGCGCTGCCGGGGCTGCTGCTGCCGGTGATCGTGCTCGGCACGATCTACGGCGGCATCGCGACGCCGACCGAGGCGGCGATCCTGTCGGTGTTCTACGCGCTGGCAATCGCCCTGTTCGTCTACCGGGAGCTCACGTGGCGCACGCTGCGGGAGATCATGCGCGACGCGGCCGGCGTCACGTCGATGATCTTCCTCATCATCCCCGCCGCCATGACGTTCGCGATGTACCTGACGAGCGAGCAGGTGCCGCAGCGGATTGCGCAGTGGGTGGTCGATCAGCAGCTGGGCGTCGCCGGATTCTGGATCGTCGCCATGGCAATGTTTTTCATCATGGGCACCTTCCTCGACGCGGTGGCGATCGTGCTCATCACCATCCCCATCCTCGTGCCGATCGTGCGGGCGCTCGACATCAACATGGTCCACTTCGCGGTCGCCACCGTCGTCAACATGGAGCTGGCGATGATCACGCCGCCGGTGGGCCTCAATCTGTTCGTCGTGTCGGGCGTCTCGCACGCCCCGCTCGGCGACGCGGTGCGTGGCGTGGCGCCGTTTCTCGTCGCGATGATCGTCGGCCTGATCGTCATCGTCCTGTTCCCCGCGCTCAGCCTGACGCTCACCAGTTCAATCCGCTGACGCCCGGCCGCACGGGCGGCTCGTGGCACAGCCCCGCGCCGACGTCGGCGGGCGCGCCCGTCTCGGACAGAAACCGCCAGGTATAGCTGCCGGGCCGCAGCACAAGCTCCAGCACGCCATAGACGCTCCAGACGACATCGCTGTTCGCGTGCGCGCGGCCGGCCGCGGCCAGCGCCGCGCCCCCGGTACCGACGATGAACTGGCGGAGGCCGCGCTGCGGATCGGGACGGCCGTCGGGGTCCTGGGGCAGGAAGCGCTCGTACAGGTGATCGTGGGCGGAAATCACGACCTCGGCGTCGAACTCGTAGAGCGCGCGCCACACCGGCTGCGCGGCGAGGTGGTCGCCGTGCGGTCCCGAGGTGAAGCGCGGATGGTGCCAGTAGGCCAGGGCGCACGTGGACGGGTTCGCCGCCAGCTCCTGCCGCAACCACTGCACCTGTGCCGACCCGGCGTCCATCGGCACGTTGCTGTTGAGCGAATAGATCTGCCATTCGCCGAGCCGGTAGCGGTAGTACCCGAGACTGCCCGGGCCGGCGCTGGCGCCGAAGTACGTGAAGTACGGCAAGGCCCCGGGCTGCTCGTAGTCATGGTTGCCCGGCGAGGGCCGGGTGCGCGCCTTGTGCCGGCCCCACGCCGGATCGTAGCAGTCGCGAAAGTCGCTTGCGCTCCCCGAGGGGTACGCATGGTCGCCCACGGTGATGACCGTGCCGGGCAGCCCGTCCAGGAGCCGCGCGGTCGCCTGCGGCGCCGCAGACCCGCACTGCCCGATGTCGCCCGCGGCCAGCAGGACGGCGGTCTGCCCCGCCGACCCCGGCCAGGCCGGCGTCGGCGACGTGAAACTGTCGCCGCCGCAGGCGGCCACCCGCGTGAGGGCGAGGAGCGCGATGACCCGCAGCACCGGATGCGGCAGCCGCCAGCACGCCACGGCTCAGTGCTTCGCGCGCTCCCGCGCGACCTCCTGGATCACGAACGCCGGCCGCTCTCGCGCGAACTGCCGCAGGTATGCCACGGCCGCCTGCCGCGTCTGGTCGCCACCGGGCATGTGGACATCCTCGCGGGCGGCCGCGTCGATGACCGCCGATACACGGACGATTTCGCTCTCGAGCCAGTTGCCCGCGGCGGCCAGCCGCGCGCACCGCTCGAGCGCGTCGAGGTACGCGGCGCGAAGGTCGCTGAAGGCGAGCGCGCGGCTGAGCAGGGCGTTCTCCTCGACGCGAAGGACGATTGACGAGTCGATCGCCGTGAAGGTGTGGTCCTTGTCCCAGACGATGAGACGATGTGTCTCGGCGCCGGGCCCGCGGTACAGATAGAAGTTCGCCATGCCGGCGTAGCCGAGCACGCCGTCCGCCTCCGAGAGACACGTCTCGATGGCGACGTGCGTGACGAGCTGGACGAGGTCGATGTACCGGCCCACCCGCTCCCGCCACACGGTGTCGGCCGGCTGGTTCACCTCGTGGAAGAGCGCGCGAATCGGTGCGTACAGGATCGCGTCGGCCTCGCGCTCGTGAGTCCGGGGCTCGAAGACGGTCCGGTACGCCGGCTCGTCGCCGAGGTCCTCTCCGCGGTACGGCCGAAGGAAATGACGCTCGAACAGGTAGCCGGACGTCTCGCCGAACGCGCGCGCGAGAAAACCGCCGTCAACGGCCTCGACGACGGCATAGAGGCCTTCGTACCGGTCGTTGATATAGACGCGCGCGAATGACTCGCGCGGCGCCGGCTGTCCCAGGCGTGCGAAGACGGCCATGCTGACGCGCTCGCGCACGAGAGCCGGGTCGGTCACCAGGTTGTCGAGCACGAGCGACGCGACACCCAGGAACCGCTGGCCGGCGGCGTAGCGATTGAAATCGATCCGCAGGCCGAGCTTCGTGGCACTGCGGCTGGCGAGCCCGCGCGACCGGACACCGGCATTGCGGACGCGTTCGCCGCGCCACTGGACATCGGCCGGCACATACACATTCTCGAGGTATCGCTCGCGGAGCTCCCGCAGATCGCGCTCGTTGATGGACAGGCGCACCTCGTGCACGGTCCGATCGTCGAACAGCTCGTCGAGCGCCTGCGCCGTGGCGACCCCGCCGCCGCAGACAGCGGCGCCCCAGACGATGACGGCCAGGCCCAGCCGGACGGCACGGCACAAGGCGACGATTCGCATCAGATGGCCACCCGCAGGCGAACCAGCCGGCTCCACACCCGCAGGCGCGGCGCCGCGGCAGCCGCTGGGCCGCCGATGTCCTCGCAGATCACGTCGCCTTCGACGGCCACCCATCGATTCAGGTGCCAGGTCGCGCCAAGGGTTGTCGCGGTCTCGCCGCCGCCGGGCACCGATTCGGCGCGCGGGCTGGCCGACAGCGAGCCGGTGCGCGAGAGGGAGCCGAGGACCAGGCGCTCCCGCCGCGCCGCCACCTGAAGGGATCCGAACCCGCCCTGCAACAGCGGCCGGGCCGGTCGCGCCGCGCCCGCCGCGCCTGCCGCGCCGGCCACGACCCACGTGCCGCTCACGTACCAGCCGCGCGCGACCAGCGGCTGCAGGTCGGACCCCGTCGAGCCCTGCCCGCGGCGGTCGTCGCTGACACGGATGAACTCGGCGGCCACCGCAAACGGGCCCGGGCGCCAGCGCACCTGGACGCCGTGGCGCCGCCGGCTCCCCTCCACCCACACATCGGGATCGAAGAACGACACGCCGAGCACGCTTCGGCCGCGCACGGCCGGGAACCCCTCCGGGAGCGAGCTGCGAGCCACGGCTGCGCCCACCTGCAGATCGGCCAGCGTCGAAGTCGAGCGGCGGAACGGTTCAACCGTGACGCGCCCCGCGACCGTTCGCCCGCCGGACACCCGGCTGCCGTGCCTCGGGCGGGCGTTGTCGCCGTCGTGCGCGAACATCCCGATTTCGTAGCCGAGCGTCCGGCCGGCCACGCGGCCGTGCAGCATCGTCCCGCGGTCGCGGCCGGGCGCAAGCCTGTCGGACACGATCGATCGATAGATGAAGGCCAGGTCCCCGGCGCCGGTCGTCTCCTCGAGTCCGAACGGAAGCTTGAACTGGCCGGCCTGGATCTGCGCGCCACGGACGGGGCGGTAGTTGACGTAGACGTCGCGCCAGGGGACGGCGTGTTCGATCTCGCGCTCGATCTGAAATTCCACGGTGCGGCCGATGTCGCCGGCAATGCCGACCCGGCGCCGGCCGACGTCGAAGCTGTCGCCGTCGGCGCGCGCGACGGCGGCGCGCGAGGCGTGGCTGTCGCCCTGAAGGCGCGCCCGGACTTCCACGCGGACTCTGCCGGCCCATTCGATTTCCGGGTGGTCGTCCCACCGGACGCGCCACCCGAGGTCGCGCGGCGCCGCTGCCGCGGCCGGCGCGTCCTGCGCCGCCGCCGGCATCGCCGCGAGCAGCACGACCACCGCCGCTCGAACGCCCGTCATGGTTCGAGCCCCTTCTTCGACGTTTCCCACGCTACCGACGTGATTGCATTCGCCCCGCCGTCGAGAAGCTGGGCGCTGACCGCATCGATCGACGTCTCACGCGTCAGGACGGCCCGGTAGCGCACCGACGCCTGCCGGCCCTGTGAGAATTCAACGGGCTCCGCTTCGATCCGGTGCGCCGCGAACACCTGAGAGACGAGCGCCGACGGAAACCGGCGGCCCTCCGCCACGAGCGCGATCTTCATCGCCCGCGGCGACGGCGTCTGACAGCGAGGCAGGAGCAGCAGACAGACGCAGACGAACAGCGTGCCGGCCGCCGCCACCGGCGCCAGGCCCAGGCCCGCCGCCATGCCAAGCGCCATCAACAGGAAGAGCACGGTAATGTCCCGCGGGTCCTCAATCGGGGTGCGGAAGCGCACGATGGCAGCCGCGCCGGCGATGCCGAACGCGCGGGGCATCGAGTCGCCGACGATGAGCATCATGAGCGCGCCGGCCAGGCACAGCAGCACGTGCGCCTGTTCCATCGACCGCGTGAGAGGACGGCCGTGCCGCGTCCGGCGTTGAATGGCGACGACCACGACGCCGATGCAGGCGGCGCCCAGCAGCCTCGCGGCTTCGGCCAGTCCCGGCACCTGCGACAGCGCGGCGTCGCTCATGAGACGGCCTCGTGCATCGCCGCGGCGTACTTCGAGAACGAGACGCGCCAGGGGGCGAGCTGGACCATCAGGGCGTCCATCCACGCCGGGGGATGCACGGCGTACTTCACCTCCACGAGCGCGCCGCCGCCGGCGGACCCGGGCAGGGGCATCGCCCGCCAGGCGCCAGCCGCGCCAATCAGATCGCCTCGGCACGTCAGCTGATAGCGGAGGGCACGATCAACGGTCACGGCCGTCCCGTCAGCAGGGTCGCGCAGTGATTCGCGAAGGCAGGTGACGAGCACTCTCGGCGTGGCGCCGGACTGCGATCGCCGGCGGACGAATTCCCGCAGATCGGCCGAGTCGTGCCGCGAGCCGTCCCCTTCAGCCAGCCCCGGACCCTGGAGTACGGCGGGCAGCGCCTGCGCCGGAAACGCCGCGCGGCGCTTGCGGACGACCGACCCCGTCTTCCGCTTCACCTCGGCGTAGAGGATCGCGGCCGGCTGCTCACCGTAGCGCCGGATGCGGAGCTTGAAGCGGTCAACCGCGCGCTCGCGGTGCCAGCGTAGAAACGTCAGGTGAGCGGAGTCGAGATACAGAGACGTGACGCGCTGGCAGGGGCCCAGCGCCAGCGGATCGGGCGTCAGGTGCCGGCGCGCCAGCGCCAGGACACTCTCGGAGACCGGGCCCGGCACGCAGTACTTGAGTTCCGCACGCCCGGCCGTCAGCAGGCCGTATCCGCGAGGAGGCGGCGCGGCCAGAAGGCCGCCGCCCACGCCGAACACCGTTGCAATAGTCTCCATCGCTCCCCCTGTCTAACGCCGGGGGGTGCGAAACCGAACAGGGGGCGGCGGATTGTCGCGGGGGCGAAGTACTGATAGCGTTGCTCGTCACATCGACACGAGGGAGGAGATTGTGCGTTTCACACCGATATTCGCAGCGGCGCTCCTGGTCATCGCGGCGCCGTTCACGGTCCACGGGCAGGCGCTCACGCAGCGCAACATGTCGCTCCAGATCGCCAGAACGATTGCCGATGCAGCCATGGCTGCGTGCCAGAAGGAAGGCAACAACGTCACGGCGGCGGTCGTGGACCGCGCGGGCAACATGGTGCTGCTCCTGCGGTCGGACGCCGCCAACCCGCACAACGCGGAGCTGGCGCGCCGCAAGGCCTACACGTCGCGCACCTTCGGCATGACCACGCTTGAATTCCGGAACCGGACGGCGGGCACGAGCGAGTTCGCCGGGCAGCGCCAGCTCGCCGACGTGATCCCGCTCGGCGGCGGCGTGCCCGTCAGAATCGGCACCGAGCTCATCGGAGGGTTCGGCCTGAGCGGGTCGCCGGTGCAGGAAGCCGACGAGAAGTGCGCGATGACCGGCCTGGCGGCCGCGGCGAACCTGCTGAAGTAAGGGTGGGTGGCTGGCTGGCTGCCAACCACCCGCGTCACGTTCAGGGAACCTGTCTGCAGCGGTCGGCGCTGACGCCGCCTTCACTGACCGACTTCCCGCTGGTGCTGACGTCGCGATAGATCCTGTGGCACGCGTCGCAGGCCTCATTGAGCCTCTCGGCCATCCCGGCCAGGGCTTCATGATTGCGAGACTGCGCCACCTTGTACAGCTCGCGTGACAGATCGACGAGCGCCTGGGTGGTCCGCTGGTATGTGGCGTTGCCGACCGGCACCGGCCGGCCGTTCTCACATCGGCGGCCCGGCAGGAGGAAGAGCGGCGTCGTTTCCTGCAGCGCGAGCGCCGCCTGATCGACCGACTGCCATCCGTAGTAGACCGTCTGGCCCCACAGCACGTAGTCGAACGGCACCGGCGCCTTCGGCTTCTCGGCCCCCGGATCCTTCAGCTGCGCGTTGAAGAAGATGTTCGCGTTCGGGAAGGTCACACCGCGCATGAGCTGCGCGAGGTTGGCGGTCGGCGCCAGCGCCACTCCGCCGCCGGCCGCCGGTGCGGCCGCCGGGCGCGAGGCCGGGAACGTGACCTGGCGGAGCGCCGCGTCGGCCAGTGCCGTCTGTCCCGGCTTGAAGCTGCCGCCCTGCAGGATGTAGGCGGCGATGTCAATCGCCTGCGGACGCATCAACGATCCGGGCGCCCCCAGCGGCATCGTGTTCTGAATCTTGTCGACCAGAACGGCGGCCGATCGGCCGCCCCACGCGGAGACGAACGCTTCGCCGGTGAGCATCGGACCGATCAGGCCTTGCAGCTTGTCGCCATGGCAGGCGACGCACTGCGCCTGATAGAGCTGCTGCCCGCGCTGCGCCTGCTCGGCCGAGTACACGCCGTCGGCCACGCTTCGCGCCTGCCCCGCATGGCCCGTCAGCGAGAATACGCCGACCAGAGCATAGCCGGCTACCGCCACGCCGAGAGCGCCGCGCACAGCGACCGGCCCCAAGGGAATACGCATCGTCTGTCCTCCGAAATAGCCGTACGTGCAGGTGATTCTGTCAGAAGCAGAGCGCGATTATACCCGAGATTTCAGCATACAATGCCGCGTGGAACTGGCAACACGGCAGACAGGAGCACACAGACGATGAGATCACGTTCTCTTACATTCCTCCTCGGCGGCGCGCTGGCCGCAGCGGTGCTGCAGAGCGCGGCCAGCGGACAGACGCCGGCATCCGGGCCTGCGCCCAACGAGACGCTCAGCCAGAGCTATCGTGGCAGCCAGAGCAGCAACTGGGAGTACCAGAAGGTCGCGCCGTTCAAGGTGTTCGATAATCTGTACTACGTCGGCCCTGGCTCGGTGTCGGTCTGGCTCATTCCGACGACCGACGGACTGATCCTCGTCGACGCCGCACAGGAGCCGCTCGTCGATCACGTGATCGACAGCATCCGGAAGGTCGGCTTCGATCCGAAGAACATCAAGTACATCCTGCTCTCGCACGGCCACCTCGACCACTTCGGCGGCACGGGCAAGATCAAGGCGCTCGCGCCGGACGCGCGCATCGCCACGCTCGAGGAGGACTGGCAGCTCATCGACCAGTTCTACCAGGCGGCCGCTGCCGGCCGGGGCCGCGGCAACCGCGACCCGGGGATGCCATTCAAGCGCGACATGGTGATCAAGGAAGGCGACACGATCGCACTGGGGAAGACGGAACTGAAGGTCTACAAGCTGCCCGGACACACGCCGGGATCGCCGTCGTTCACCTTTACCGTCTTCGACAACGGCCGTCCGTACAAGGCGCTGCTCTTCGGCGGACCGGGACAGCGCAACGGCGTCGAAGGGGGCACGCAGTTCCTGGCGAGCATCCGCCGGCTGAAGAAGGAGTTTGCGGACATCGACGTGCCGGTGCACGTCCACAGCTGGCTGACCACCTACCCCGACCCGCGCGGAGGCACCGTGTTCGAACCGGCGAAGCAGCTCGCGAACCGGAAGCCGGGCGACCCGCATCCGTTCGTCGTCAACGCGCTCTGGCGCACATGGCTGAACACGGCCGAGGCAGGCACAATCAAGTACGTCGAGGACGCGAAGAAGGGCACCGCGGCGCCCGTGTCGAATTAGTGGTCGCGCAGGCTGAAGCGTAACGGTCGCGCAGGCTGAAGCCTGCGCGCGACGTACGACCACGAGCCACGGAGACACAGAGGCACGGAGAGTATTTCTTCCGTGTCTCCGTGGCTCCGTGGCTTGTGTCTTTTAGGGCTGCAGCGAGGCCACGTAGGCCGCGATCGCGATCAGGTCGTCCCCGGTGAGCTTCTCGGCGGCGGGTTTCATCAGCGACGCCATGTCGCCGCCGCGGCTGCCGGTCTGGAAGTCGTACATCTGCCGCGCGAGATAACCCGGCTGGCGGCCGGCGATCGGCGGTGCGAGCGCCGTACCCCTGAGATCGGGACCGTGGCAGACGCCGCACGCCTGCGTCTTTCCCGCACCGGTCTTCACAAGCGCCTCTCCCGCCTTGAGGCTGCCGACCGGCGCGTAGACCACCATCCCGGAGCGCGGATTCCGCAGCATGTTGCTCTGGTAGGTGTCCTCCGGCATTTCAACCAGCCGTCGCCCCAGCGGCTCGGTCTCGTCGCCTTCGGCCTTGAGAAAGAGGTTGTTGATGGTCGCCGTGAACGCCGGGACCGTCTCGGATTCCACGACCCTGTTCCATTGCCTGAACGGGATCGACGAGTAGTATGCCGCCGCCTGCCGCGCCTCGTCGGGCGTGAGATTGCGCGCCATCGCCGCCATCTCCCACGCGTTCGCCTTGTTGATGTCAGCGCTCTTCCGCTTCCCGTTGGCGAACTCGGCGAGCTGGCGCAGGAAATAGTCCACCGGCAAGCCCGCCACCGGCGCGTTCTGCATCAGCCCTGAACCGGTCGGGTAGTGGCAGATGGCGCACGCGCGGAACCTCGTCGCCGCCTTGCCGCGGCCGACAATGTCGGGCATCGGCGGGTGATCGCCAGGAAACCAGTCGGCCGGGTTGTACGGGGAGGTGATCTCCGCCACCGTGAACGTCCGGTCGCTCCCGGCGAGGCTCAGCTTCGTGCCGGTGGTGTCCGCCGGCATCCCGCCGGGCCGGTCGCAGTCGCGCGGCGTCTCGCCGGGACACCTGCCCGACCAGTCCTCCGGCGCGGCGGGCGGCGTCTTGTAGCCGTAGGCCCAGAGCGGGAAGCCCGGCATCAGCGCCAGAAATCCCGCCTGCGCCGCCGGGTGGATCGTTCCGGCGGCGGCGCACGCCGCCAGGACGGCCGCCAGAATGCCGCGCTTCACCGTGGCCGTCTCCTACCGCGGCTCCACACGCGGGCGCGGCACCTCGAAGGTCAGGAACGTCAGCGACGGGTTCGACTCGGTCGCCTGGTGGGGCACGCCCTCGGGAAAGAACAGGACGTCACCCTTCGACACCTTGTGCACCGTGCCTCCCTCGATGCGCCGCCCGGCGACCTTGCCCTCCTTCATGATCGGCACGACCTTCCCACCGGTCGTCACGGCGCCGCTGCCTTCAAGGACGAACCACATCTCGGCTTCCGTGTTGTGGACGTTCCCGTTCTGGGGTTGCATGCGGCGGTCGATCGCCATCCGGTAGCCCAAGGCGGTGATAGACGAAGCGTCGTAGCGCTCGAGAAGGGTCGTGTTGGCGCTCGGACGCGCCGGAAGCTTGGCGGCCGCGGCGGCGAGATCCGCGGCCGACATGTAAAACGCCTGCTTCGGATTGGACGAGTCCTTGGGCAACGGCTCGTTTTCCTGCGCCCAGCCCGATGCCGCGAGCCCCACGATGATCGCGGCTGCCCCACATAGAATTCTCATCTCCCTCTCTCCTGTCTGCTGACTGCTGTCTCCTACCGTGGAGGCGTCACGCCCCTGAACCACTTGAAACCGAGGGTGTGCATGTCGACCACGTTGCGCTCGATCCCCTCGTTGCAGGCGGCCTCCCAGGCCTCGCGTGCGTAGGGATCGCGATCGACGGTCACCGTGTCGCGCCACGCGTATCTCCCGGTCGAATTGTCGGTGCCCCCGGTGCCGGCGCGCCGCAGCGGATAGTTCATCTTCCAGGGCCGCGTGTAGATCGTCGGATCCTCGATGGTCACCTCGTAGTCGATCGTATTGGCATCAACCATGGTCAGACGCTCGACCATCCGGGTGTTCTCCGAATAGAAATTGCCCACGCTGTCGAACCACTGCTTGCCGTTCAGTCCGGTGACGTCGACGACGAGCGTGTTGCCCTCCCAGCGGCCGCGGGGGTTGCCGCGCCAGAGCTTCGCTCGATCGCTGACATGCGCTCGGCCATCGGTCGGGATCTCGCGGTGGGCCCTCGCCGCGACCATCACCACGAGGCCGGGCTGCTGGATGATTTCACCCACCACTCCCCTGGAGGCGACGCCTGCGACGCAGTACGTATTCGGGTCGGCATACAGGCGCTCGGCGCTCTCGCCCGGCCACCCGCGGCCGAGGCCGGCGCGAATCTCGTTGCGCCTGGCCAGCGCCCATGCGGTGTACGGGATCTTCCCGTCGGCCGGGTCCGACACGAAGCTCTCCTGGGGCGGCGTCGTGACGTCCACGTACCCGTGGTCCTCGATGTCGTCGGCGCCCGCGCCGCCCGGCCCGCCCCACGTCCCCTGCAGATCGGGCACGCCGTCCGGTGTCCGCGGCGGGGTGTACGGCGGCAGCGCCGCCTTGTAGGTCATCCAGGTCCGGGCCATCGGCAGCTTGGGCGTCTTCGGATCCCATCGCGCCTGTCCCGACACGGGCCGCGGGGTCGCGACCATCAGGCAGAGCGTGGCCGCGACCACCGTCAGAAAAGCACAGGCAGGCTTACGCACTCCAACCTCCAGCCGTCACTTGTACGGAAACGCCGCGGGCGTGTCCCACGTCTCTTCGAGCAGGTAGGACAGGCATTCGTACTCCAGGAGCTCCGCGCCGCTCTCCTGCCGCCGGTACAGCGGCATGCTCATCTTCCAGGGCCGGGTGAAGACCGTCGGATCCTCGATCGTCACGTCGTAGCGCAGGTGGTCGGGTCCGGTCGGCGTATAGCGCTCCACCACGTGGAGCGCCTCGCTGTGGAAATTGCCGGCACGATCGAACACCGTCTGATCGGTGAAGTGCACGACATCGACGACCAGCGTGTTGCCCTCCCAGCTCGCGCGCGAGTCCCCCATGAACCATTCGATCGGCCCGCGGGGATGCGGGTTGCCGTTCATGTAGAGAAACCTCACGGCGCCGAGGTACTCGTACAGGATCGAGATCTTGTCGCGCTGCTGCACGATCCGGAACGGGTAGGGCATGTAGGTGATGCGCGGCACGCCCGGCAGGTAGCACTTGCCCTCCGGATCGGGCGGGCGGGTCCGGGCGTTCTCCTGCTTCCTGGCAAGCGCCGACGGCTGATACGGAATCGCGCCGCCCTCGACCACGCCGTGGCCGGCCGGCACGCCGAGCCGAGCGCCATGGTCCTCGACATCCCAGGCGGCGGTGTTGAGGACCTGCCAGACCCCCTGCAGATCCGGCTGCCCGTCCCTGGTGCGGGGCGGGTTGTACGGCGCAGGCGCCTGCGCGGCGGCCGGCAGCAGGCCAGGCCCCAGCGCCGCAAGCGCGGCCAGGACGATTACCGAGGTCTGCATCCGACGTGTCACGTCCATACCTCCGGACTTACCGGCCGATGGTGATGAGGTCGAGCTGATCGCGTACGGCGGGAAGTTCCTGCTGGCCGGCGGGGAGCTTGCTGAGTTCAAACAGGTGCGCGAGCACGTCCGCATACTGCGGCGGCGTGAGCGTGCCCGCGCCGCCGACCGGCATCGTGCTGGACATCTTCTGGTACAACTCGCCGGCCGGGTGGCCGTTCCATTTCTTGAGGAAGGCGTCTCCGGCCACGGGCGGCGCCTCCGCGTCGCCCTCGCGCTCGAGCGACTGCCCCGCGATGAACGGCTCCGCCTCACGTCCCTGCCCGTTGTCGAGATGGCAGAGCACGCAGCGCTTCCGGTACTGATCCCGGCCGCGCCTGGCCTGGTCCGTCGTATAGACGCCGTCGGCGGTGGTGCGTTTCGCTTGAGCGGCTGCCGCCGCAACCAGTGCCAGCATCACGATGCCAGCGGTTACGGCGGCACAGATCCACTGCGCACGAACCCTCATCGGCTCGCGGTCCGACTGGCGGTCTGCGTCGTCGGTGTCGGCCACGGATATCCGGGCGGGCCGTACTGATAGAACGCGCCGAGCGTCGTGATCTTGTCCATGTCGGGATAGAGCACGCCGAGGGCCGGCTTGTCGCGGCTGCCGCGCGGCGAGAACCAGATCGCGCCATCCTTCGTCACCTGGATCTTCGGGGTGTCGGCGTCGAACTGGATTTTCGGATAGAACGACCACGCCTGGTTGCGCGGGTTGAACTTGCCGATGATCGCCGCCCGGTCCGGCGTCGGTGAGTCCGCGAACCAGATGTTGCCCTCCGCATCCGCGTTCACGTCGTACGGCTGGCTCGTCCAGAGCGGCACCGGGTACTCGGTGAACCGGCCGGTCGTCTGGTCGAGCTTCGCGAGCCGGCCCGCGCGGCGGCCCTGGTTCCAGATGGCCGCCCAGACGTTATTCTGCGCGTCGACGTTGAGGCGCCGGATGTGCGCCGGGAACGTGAGCGGCGCGAATTCCGTCCACTGCTCGTTTATCGTGTCGAACTTCGCCAGCTTGCCCGAGTTCCAGAGCGCGATCCAGATGTTGTCGTTCTTGTCCGACACCACGCCGTAGGGGACCGCCCCGCGATCCGTCATCGGGTAGACCTTCGTCTTCATCGTGGCGCGGTCCAGCTTGGTAATGGCGCCGCCCATGATCCAGCCGACGTAGAGATTGCCCTTCGAGTCGAGCGCCATCGACTGCATCCACTTCTGCTCGTTGCGGATCACGTTGTCGGGGTCGCCCGGGACCTGGTAGTCCCATTTCTCGGTGCGCGGGTTGAAGCCGAGGATCCGCTTGTTGCCGGACGGCTCAAATCCCGAGTGCTCGGGCGCCCAGACGATTCCCTGGCGGTCGATGATGAGGTCGTGGTTGCCCAGCTTGGCGCCGTCCGGGTACAGGTAGTTCTTCTGCTCGCCGGTGCGCGGGTTCAACTTGACCAGCCGGTGCGGGTAGCCGCGGTCGGTGAGCCAGACGTTGCCGTCGGCGTCGAACCGGACGTCCTGGCCCCAGCGGATGCCGCGTCCCCGCTTGGCGAACTCCGGCGAGCTGCTGCCGGTGCCGGGCGGGTCGATCGGCAGGCGGTACTCGATGAAGATCGCCTTGCCGAGCAGCGCCTCGTCCATCGGCACGTCCTGCTCGGCGCGGACGAAGCGCGGCTTCGCGTCGGGCCCGAAGTTCTTCGCGACGTACGCAATGAAGTTCTCGCGGTCCTTCTTCGCGAACGGGAACCACTGGACGCGTCCGGCGAGCGCGCCTTCCGCGTACGAGCGGGCGTCGCGCGAGTCGAGCTCGGCGCCCATCATGTGGCCGAGGCGGGCGCGCCAGATGTCCTCGCTGCCCGGCCGCGACGGCAGGAAGTTCTCGTCGTGGCACCGCATGCACCCGCTCTCGATCACCTCGACGCCCGGCTCGCGCGGATAGATCTCCGCGTAGCGCGCGAACGTCACATTGCGCGGCGCCGGGGGCACGACCCCCTGTCCGGGATGCAGCGAGAGGTTCAGCTTCGCGTTGTCGCCCGCCCGCACGGCCACCTTCTGCACGTCGGACTCGAGCCCCTTCGTCTTGACGCTCACCTCGTAGTCGCCGGGGAAGAGCGCCACGGACCGGAACTGCCCCGCGCTCGTGAACACCATGTAGACGATGTTCTTGTCGACGTTGGTGATAAACACCTGCGCGGCCTTGAACGGCTGCGGCGAGGTGACCGTGCCCGACAGGCGCCCCATGCCGGCCAGCTCGCCGCGCTGCTGCGCCGCGAGCGTGCCGCTCACAGCGAAAGCGGCGCCCAGACCGGCGGCTGCGGCGATCGCCCAGGTAAGAAATCGACGGCTATTCATCATGCCTTCTCCTCGGAAGTACTGCCTGCCGCAGATCCTACCAGACGAACCGCACCGCCAGCTCCGCCTGCTGCCGCGGGTGGACGGTATTGATGGTCCCGAACGAGTTCGACAGGGCGTTCATCTGCCACGGCGTCGCCCCCGGCCCGAAGCTGTCGGTCCCGAACAGGTTGAACACCTGCGCGATGACCTCCGCGCGCCGGCCACCGCCCACATTGACCTGCTTGCTCGCGCGCACGTCGACGCGTTTGAACTCGTCGGTCATGAGCTGGCTCGCGGAAATCGGCGCGCGGCCGTTCTGGGCCCGCCACGTGTTCACCAGCGCGAGATATTTCGCGTCGTCGCCCCGGTTGAACACGTTCCGCGACGTCCCCGGCACGTAGTCGGTCACGGCACCGTCGCGGTTCGAGTCGACGCCCGCGCGCGCGCCGAACGGGCGCGACGAGCGGTAGTTCCAGACGGCGCCGACGGTGACGTCCATCGGCAGCATGACCGCGCCGCTCGCCACGACCGTGTGACGCCGGTCCTGGTTCCCGTACCCGTCGTCATACTCGGGATGGTAGAGGTCCACGATGGTCGCCTGCCCCGCGCCCCGGTCCTTGTCGCTCGCCAGCGTGTAGGACACCAGGTACTGGTACCGATTGGAGAAGCGCTTGTCGAGGCGCAGGTACATCGCGCGATAGTCGCTCTCTCCAGCCGAGCGGTACTCGTTAATGTTCCCCCAGGTCGGCCGCGGCCGGATGCCGGTGACCGGATCGGGGGTGTTCACGTTGGCGATCTGGCTCGCCTTCGAGCCCCTGCTGTAGACGGCATCGACGTGCACCGCCAGGTTCGGCCGCAGCTCGCGCGACAACCCGACGTTGATCGACTTCGACTCCGGCTGCTCGATCTGGTCGCTCGTGATGCTGACGTTCGGCGTCGCCGAGACGGTGACAAACGCCTGCGGCGACAGCCCGCCGTAGGGATCCGGATACGAGGGGTTCCGGATGTTGACGTTGCTCTGGAGCAGCGCGTTCACTTCGTTGCGCAGCGTGCCTGCGAAGACGTTCCCGTAGTACTTGCCCGTGGCGAGCCGCACCACGGTGCGGCCGTCGCTCTGAACATCCCACGCAAGGCCGAACCGCGGTCCCCAGTTGTTGTTGTCGTGCCGGGACGCCGGGTTGATGAGCTCGCGCAGGCGCTCGCGGCCCGCGAAGGTGATGTGGTTGTTGAATGCCTTGTGCAGGTTCTCGTACCGCAGCCCGACGTCGAGCGTCAGGTTCGGCAGCACGCGCCACTCGTCCTGCACGTAGCTCTGAATCCAGTCGGCGCGCAGGTGCCGCGGCAGCGGCGGGAACGAGGCGGTGAACTGGATCGGGTTCCGCAGGTTGCGAATCGCCGCGGCGCTGCCGTCGAAGAACTGATCCTGGCCGAAGGTCCACGTGGCGATGTTGTGTGCCGATTCCTCATTCGACCGGAACCGGAGGAATGCGCCTCCCGCCTTCAGCGTGTGCCCGCCCGCGCTGACGGTGAAATCGTCGGACACGTCCCAGCGGGCCGTGTTGTTGTTGCTGTAGCCGGTCGATCCCCACGTCAAACTGGGGAACACGTAGACGCCCGTGTACTGCTGAAACCGCTCGGCGGGGAACTCCCCGCGCTGGCTCGCCGGCCACCGCGGAATGCCGGGCGGGCTCCCCAGGTTCTCCAGGTGCGACGGCGGGAGCTGTGAACGGACTTCATTCAGGACCCGGGGCGTGATCACCCACGTGTGCGCCGCCAGCAGCGAATCGCGCGGCGAGTCGGTGTCGGTGCCGGTGTTGCCGGCCATCGCGCCGCCGCATTCCTCGCAGAACGTGTACTCCTTGTCCCAGAGGTAGCGCAGGAAGACGCTGTTCGCGCTGTTGAGCTGCAGGTCGCCCCGCAGCAGCAACTGGCGCCGCTCGTAGCCCGCCGGGAACGCCCCTTCGACGCCCGAGAAGAACTGAGGCTGCCCGGTGCGCACGGTCTCCGTCTTCGGCTCCTTGGTCCGCTCGAACGCCGCGAAGAAGTGGAGGCGATCCTGTACCACGGGACCGCCGAACGCGCCGCCGTACTGATTGCGCCGGTACTCCGGCTTCGACGCGCCGCGCGTGTCGTGCGCCTCCTTCTCGAACCGGTCCATGGCGTTCAGGCTCGTGTCGCGGAAGAACTCGAACGCCTCGCCGTGAAACTGGTTCGTCCCGCTCTTGGTCGCCGTGAGCACCACGCCGCCGACGGCGCTGTACTGCGCCGACGACCCGCTGATGTTCACGCGGAACTCCCGGATCCCCGACTGCGGCACCTCGAGGAATTCCTGCCCGGAGTTGTAGATCTGGTTCTGGCCGCCGTCCACGTACGACGTCGTCAGGTTGGCGTTGGCGCCGCCGGCGCCGACCGTCGGCCTGGCGCGCCGGGTGCCGGTCGGCAGCTGGGTGCCCGGCAGCAGCAACGCGAGCGAGCCGGCCTGCCGGTTGGCGATCGGCAGCATCTCAATCTGTTCCTGCGTGACGACCGTCGTCACTTCGGTGGTCGTCGTTTCGACGACGGGCGCCTGCGCGGTGACCGTCAGCGCTTCCTGGATGCCCTGGACGGCCATCGTGAGGTTCTGCTGGACCGACAGACCGATCGTCAGCGCAAGGTTGGTCACCTCGGCCGGCGCAAAGCCGTCGAGCTCGGCTCTCAATCCGTACCGCCCGGGCTGCAGGCCGGCGAGGCGATAGCGGCCGTCGGCTTCGGTGACGGTGGTCCGCACCGTGCCCGACTCGACGTTGCGCAATGTCACTGTGACGCCGGGCAGCACGCCGCCCTGCGCGTCGGCCACGACGCCCGTCACCGTGGCGCTGGCCTCGCCCTGCGCGGCCACCGGGCTTGCGTTTCCGAGCGCGGATACCAGAAGAATGATCGCGAACCAGATGGCTCGACGTCCCGAGACAGATGTCATCAACAACCTCCTCCGAGAGCCTGGACAATGGCGACGAACACGCACCTCATCCTGCGCGGGCGACCGGGTACACAAGTGTCCGCGACCATCGCACACGGCCACATGTTTGTCAAGAATCGGATAGAATTCGGCGCGTTCATTTTGTTCGAAGGAAGTAGCCTTGTTCGAAGGAGTAGCCACGATGCCTACACGTGCGGTGCTCATCGCGTTCTGTCTTGCCGCAGCCATCAGCGTCATCCCGGTCCCGGCGGCGCACGGACAGGCCGGCGCCGGCTGGGTCACGCTGTTCGACGGAAAGAACCTTGATTCGTTCGTGGCCACCGGCAACGCCGACTGGCGCATCGCCGACGGCGTGCTGGAAGCCACCAAGGCCAGGGGCTTCCTGGTCTCGAAGCAGTCGTACGCGGACTTCGAACTCCGGGGCGACGTGTGGGTGACCACACAGTCGAACGCGGGGTTCCTGTTCCGCATCACCGATCCCAAGGACCCCGGCATCGAGAACGGCTACGAACTGAACATCAACGACGAACGGAAGGACCAGGCGGGACGCACCGGCTCGATCGTCAACGTGGCCAAGCCGCTCGTGAAGTTCGATTCGGGCGGCAAGTGGACGACCGTGGAGATCCGGGCGGTCGGACCGAAGATGACGGCGCGGCTCAACGGCACGCTGACGGCCGAGGCGACCGACGCGAAGTACGCGCGCGGCCCCGTCGCGCTGCAGGCCGCGGGCGGCCTCGTCCGGTACCGCAACGTGCAGATCCGCGAAGTGAAGTGAGAGAACGGGCCGCGGGGACACGGAATCACGGAGAAACAAACCCAACAGCTCCGTGTCTCTGTGCCTCCGTGGCTCCGTGGAAGTTACGGAGGGCGGGTTCGCGTGTCGAAGGACGCGGCGGATCCGCCGGAAACGGCGGACCCGCCGGTCAGACGATCAGAACGTAAACCGCACGGCGAGTTCCGCCTGCTGCCGCGGCTGCACCTCCCGTATCGTCCCGAACGCGTTCGACAGCGCGTTTTCCTGCCACGTCCCCGCGATACCGAGGTTGTCGCGCCCGAAGAGGTTGAACACCTGGGCGATGAACTCCACCTTCCTGCCGCCAAACTGCACGGCCTTGGTCGCCCGGACATCGAAGCGGTTGTACCCGTTCGTATCGAGCTGACTCCCGGAAATCGGCGCGCGCCCGTTCTGCGCCCGCCAGGTGTTGACGGCGGCCAGGAACGCCGCGTTGTCGCCTCGATTGCCCTGGTTGCGCGTCGTGCCCGGCACGTAGTCGCTTCCGGCGGCGCCGTCCGCGTTCAGGTCGATTCCCGCGCGCGCGCTGAACGGCATCGTCGAGCGCAGCGTCCAGACGCCGCCCACGTTGACATCGAACGGCAGCAGCACCGACCCGCTGGCCACGAAGCTGTGCCGCCGGTCGCCGCTGCCGGGGCCCTTGTCGAGACCCGGATTGTAGAAGTCGGTGATCACCCCGGTCGGACCCTGGTTCGTCTCCTTCCCCAGCGTGTACGAGAACATGTACTGGTGCCGGTTGGCGAACCGCTTGTCGAGCCGGACGAGCATCGCCCGGTAGTCGTGGAACCCGGCCGACCGCAATTGGACGATATTCCCCCAGCCCGCAATCGGGCGGAGGCGCGACGTCGGGTTCGGCGTGTTGATGTTGGCGGACTGGGTCATCTTGTCGACGTTCGTGTAGACGCCGTCGACGTGCACCGCCATGTTCGCGCGCAGTTCCTGCGAGTAGCCGACCGTCAGCCCCTTCGCCTCGGCATTCTCGATGTTGTCGTCCAGGATGTTGACGTTCGGCGTGGCCGACACCGTGACGAACGCCTGCGGCGACAGGCCGTTGTACGGATCCGGGTAGGACGGATTGCGGATGTTGACCTGACTCTGCAGCAGCGCCGTCAGCTCGGGGCGCAGCTGGTTCTGCATGACGTACTGGTAGTACCAGCCGTACGCCGCGCGCACGACCGATCGTCCGTCGCTGTTGACATCCCACGCGACCCCGAACCGCGGCGCGACGTTGTTGTTGTCGCCGCGCGACCTCGGGTTGATCAACTGGCCGAGTCTCTCGCGGCCCGCCAGGCCGACGTGGTAGTTGAACGAATGGTACTGGTTGTCGTACCGCACTCCGAGATCCACCGTCACATTCGGCCGCACGCGCCACTGATCGGCCACGTAGCCCTGGATCCAGTGGTTCTCGAGCTTCCGCGGCAGCGGCGGAAATGACGCGGTGAACTGAATCGGGCTGCGCAGCGCGGCGATCGAGGCGGCCGAGCCGTCGAAGAACTGGTCGGTCGCAAAGACCCACGTGCCGAGGTTGACGCCCTGCTCCTCCGGCGAATAGAGCCGCACGTAGGCGCCGCCGAACTTCAGCGAGTGCCCGCCATCCAGCGTCCAGGAGAAGTCATCGCGGTACTCCTGGCGGTCGGTCCAGTTCATCGACAGGGCGTTGGAGCCCCAGGTCAGGCTCGGAAACTGAAAGATGGCGCGCGGGTACTCTGCGAACCGCTCCGCTGGAAACTCGCCTTTCCTGGCGGGATCCCAGAATCCGACGCCCGGAGGCGCGTTGCGGTTGTCGAGGTGCGACGGCGGGATCTGCGCGCGAATCTCGTTGAGCATCCGGGAGCCGATCACCCACGTGTGCGCGAGGAGATTCGAGTCGCGCGGCGACCAGACATCCGCGCCGACGTTGGCCGCGTTCGAGCCGCCGCAGCTCTCGCACCGGATGTGCTCGAGGTCGGTCACGTAGCGCCAGAAGAGCGTCTGCTGCTGGTTGACCTGGTAGTCGACGCGCGCGAACCAGGCGCGGCGCATGTACGAGCGCGGGAACGTGCCCTCCACCTTCGAGTAGAACTGCGGCTGGCCCGTCTCGACAATCGCCCTCTCGTCTTCCTTCGCCCGCTCGATCGCCGCGAAGAAGTGCAGCTTGTCCTTGATGAGGGGGCCGCCCAGCGCCACGCCCACCGAGTGACGCCGGTAATCGGGCTTCGGCTCGCCGTCGCGGTCGTGGAGCTGTTTTTCGAACTTGTCAAAGGCGTTGAGGCTCTTGTCGCGGAAGAACTCGAACGCCTCGCCGCTGAACCGGTTCGTCCCGCTCTTGGTCGCCACCTGCACGACGCCGCCGACCGCGTTGAACTCGGCCGAAGACTGGCTGATGTTGACCTTGAATTCACGGACCGCCGATTGCGGCACCTCCAGGTGCTGCTGCCCGGAGTTGTTCGACATGTTCATGCCGCCGTCCGCGTAGTAGAGGTTCATCTGGCCGCCGTTGCCGCCGCCGGCGCCAATGGTCGCCGTCGGACGGCGCCCGGACAGGTTGTTCATGCTGGTGCCCGGGAGCAGGAGCGCGAGCGAAATCGGCATGCGGTTGGCCACCGGCAGCATCTCGATCTGCTCCTGCGTCACCACGGCCGCCACCTGCGTCTGCGTGGTTTCGATGACGGGCGCCTCGGCGGAGACGGTGAGTGTTTCCTGCAGCCCCTGAAGATTCATCGTCAGGTCGCGCTGCAGCTCGAGGCCGATGGTGATCGTCAGGTCGGAGACCTCGGCGTTGGCGAATCCCTGAAGTTCGGCGCTCAGCGCGTAGCGCCCGGGCGGAAGCCCCGGCAGGCGATAGGCGCCGTTCGCTTCGGTGACGGCCGATCGCACGACCCCGCTGTCCACGTTCCGCAGCGTCACGCTGACGCCCGGAAGCACGCCGCCCTGCGCATCCTTCACCGTGCCGGTGATGACACCGCCAACGCTCTGTGCCGCCGCCGATACCGCGATCCCGAGCAGGCACGCCAGGACCAGCGCCAGCGGACGGGCGGCCCCGCCCTTTCGCAACCTCAACATGAGATCCTCCTTCACACCACAATGACAGATCGTAGACATCGACGCCGCCCGCACCTTCAATAACGAAAAGCCTGACAGACGTACTCCAGAATCTGGAGGTTCTTCTCGATGCGCCGGTAGAGCGGCATGCGCATCGTCCACGGCCGCGAGAAGACCTTCGGATCCTCGACGGTCACCTCATAGGTGATGTGGTCGCGGTCGAGCATCGTGTAGCGCTCCACCAGGTGCATGGCGTCGCTGTGGAAGTTGCCGGCCCGATCGAACCACGTCTCGTCGTTGAAATGCACGAGATCGACGATGAGGGTATCACCTTCCCACCGGGCCCGGGCGTCCCCCTGCCACCAGTCGATAGGCCCTTCCGGGTGCCCGCCCGTCAAGAAGATGTGCCGCACGCCGTTCACGTACTCGAACGCCATCACGATATGGTTCGGCGTCTGGACGATCTGAAACGGGAACGGCATGTACATCAGGCGCGGAACCCCCGGCAGAAAACACTTCGTTTCCGGGTCCGCGGTCGCGCGGTTCCTGTAGTTGTCGTCCCGCTTGGCCAGCGCCGCGGGCAGGTAGGGGATTTCGCCGCCCTCGACGACGCCCTGGCCGGCCGGCACGCCCTTCCCCGCCGAGTGGTCCTCGATGTCCCACGCCGCCGTGTTCAGTACCTGCCAGATGCCCGACAGGTCCGGCTTGCCGTCGGGCGCGCGCGGGATCGCCGGGCCACCGGCCTGCCCTGGCGCCTGGGCCGCGGCGGGCGTGGACAGCAGCAGCGCGGCCGCCACGAGCGACAGCACGGTTCGTCCCGTCACTTCGAGAACCCGGGATACGGCTGGAGCTGTGTCTTGCCGAGGCTCGGCGTGGTGCTGACCCCTTCCCAGCACGCCTGCTCCCACTGCTCGTACCCGGAGGAGTCCTGCGTGCGCCGCCACCCGAACGCCATCGTCCACGGCCGCGTGTAGACGTTCGGGTCCTCGATGGTGACCGTGTAGTGGATGACGTCCCTGTCGATCATCGTGAGGCGCTCGACGACGTGCACGGCCGGGCTGTAGAAATCGCCGACGTGATCGAGCCATGCCACCGCGTTCTGGTTGGTGACGTCGATGACCAGCGTGTCGCCCTCCCAGCGTCCGCGCAGATCGCCCTCGAACAGGCGGATCTTCGACCCCAGGTGGGGACGGCCGTCGGTCGGCACGATCCGGTAGTAGTGCGACTGATCGTTGAACATGAAGACATAGCCGGGGCTCTGGATCACCTGCTTCGCACCGCCGTACGCGAAGCGCGGCGCGCCCTGCGGCAGGCACATGCGCGGCGGGTCCAGGTACGTGGAGAAATGCGTGTCCCGCTTCGCCGCCGCCCACGGCTGATACGGAATCAGGCCGTCGGCCGGGTCGACGATCGCGCTTCGTCCGCCGGAGCCGTCCATCGTCTGGGGATGCTCCTGAATGTTCTCCATGTTGCGGATCCCGATGCGGTTCCAGACGCCCTGAAAGTCGGGACGGCCGTCGGGGGTGCGCGGGGGCGTGAACGTCTTCGCCTTCTCGAGCGCGCACGCGTGAAACAGCGCCGGCTCCTCGGGACAACCCGCCGCCTGCCCGTACGGCCTGATCGTCGCCGGGGGCGATCCGGCCAGCGGCGTGGCAAACGGCGCCCTCTGTGCCGCGAGAGGCTGCCACGGGACGCCCAGGACGAACACCACGGGCGCAACGGCTCGTACGAGGACGGTTTTCATCGGGTGCCTTCGACCTGGCCCCACTTGCACGCGGCGTGTTCGACGAGCTCGATGCGGGCGCCGCCCGGCGCCACGACGTAGCCGGTGCGATGGCCGAACTGGTTCGGTTTCGGGCTCGGCCCGGTGGTGAACGTCACGCCCTTCGTCGTGAGGTCGGCCTGCAGCGCGTCGATACTGCGCGGCGTCCACCCGAGGTGATCGATCGCGCGTCCCTCGCTCGGCGCCCCCTGGCCCTGCTGGAAGACGATGAACGTGTGGTCGTACTGCAGCGCCTCGAGACGTCCCCGGAGCTTCGTGCGCTCGCCGCCGAACGCGGCGAGGAACCACCTGACGCTGGCCTCGACGTCCGGCACGCGCAGCGTGATGTGGTGAAACCCGCGATGGTCGCGATCGTCCACGAGCTCGATCGTGATGCCGAACGGATCGACGACAACCGCCTGCGTCCACAGGCCGGGCACGTCGCGCGCCGGCGTCACGACCCGCGCCCCCGCCGCTTCCAGGCGCCTGACCCGTGCCTCGACATCGGCGACCGAGAACCCGATGCTCGCGATGATGCTGCCCTCGCTCGGCGGCGCTTCGGGCGCCTTGATGAACATCAGCTGGACGGGCAGCGGCCGGCGGCCGGTGAACGGCTCGAAGATCATGCGCCCGGCGTTCTCGCCGTCCTGTCCGCTCAGATGCTCGAAATACCAGGCGTACGCCTTGTCGGGATCGGCCGCCGCCAGATGGATGTGGTCGTAGGGCAGCACCCGCGGCGCCTGCGCGCCGCCGGGGAGACCGAGCAGCGCCACCAGCCCGCTCACGAACAGTAATCGTCTTGTCATGGCCGATACGCCTTTGAAAACCCGTTGCGGGTGTTGGTCACCGTGAACGTGCCGTCCTCCTGCGCCGCCAGCTTCACCCAGTACGCGGTCCCGCTGTGCACGGGTGGAGGCGGCGTATTGGGCCCGGGCGGCGGGAGGGGCATCGGGGCAATCGGGATCGTGCCCGGCTGATCGTCAATGCCGTTGGCGAGGAACATCCCGGGCGCCGTGTACTCCTGCCCGCTCAGCAGCGAAAAGTGCATCTGCCACAGATCCTCGAACCCCGGCGATGAGTAGAGGGTCTTCATCACCTCCGGCAGCCCGCCTTTGCGCGTGCCGTTGTTCATGATCGCCACTTTCGGCTGCACGGCATGGATGAAGGGCCTGGAATTCGACGTGTCCTGCCCATGGTGCAGGCCGAGCATCACATCGACGGTCCCGATGCGGTTGGCCGGACAGACCAGCTCGTATTCCTTGTTGCTGGTGAGGTCGCCCAGATGCAGCGCACGAAACCTGCCGAAGGTGACGTAGGTGCCGACCGACTCCGGGTCTTCCGGCACGGCATTCGGGACCGAAATGGGCCCGGCGCACAGCGGATTGGGCCTGCCGGCGCCCGCGAGCGGCGCACGGATGACGTCGCCGTTGGCGCTGACCACGCGCACGGTCAGACCGGCGACGGCAATCGTATCGCCCGGCTTGACCACGGTATGCGCCGCCTTCGCGTACAGCTGCGGATAGGTCGTCCGCAGGTACTCTTCGGTCGCTTCGTTCTTCTGCACGGTCGGCCCATGGTCGATGAAATGCCGGATCGGGATGCGCGCGGCCAGCTCGCTCAGGCCGCCGTAGTGGTCGCCGTGCCAGTGCGAGATGACGAGGTGGTCGACCTGGCTGAGGCCGGCCGCCTTCGCGGCCTCCACGATGCGGCTGGCGTCGCGCACCGCGCCGGCGCCCCCGTTGCCCGTGTCGATGAGCAGCGACTGGCCGGAGGGCGACACGAAGAGCGTCGCGTTGCCGCCTTCCACGTCGATCACGTAGATGTCGAGCGTCCTGGCAGGCCGCCCCTGTGCCGACACGATCGCGGCACCGAGCACGACCGTCGCAAGACAAAGAAATCTGTGCATGACTACTCCTGCGCGGCGGGCGCGCTGCGCGGCGGCGGCGTATACGTCCTGAGGAACGAAATGATCTCGTCGATCTGAGCCGGCTGCAGCGTGTGCTCGAAGCCGGGCATGAGGGTCGAACCCTTCTTCACCTTGTCACGGATGAAGGCCTCGCCGCGACCCTCGACGACCGGCTTGCCGAGCAGCGGCCCGGGCTGGCGCGGATTGGCGCCATGACAATTCGCGCAGCGCTGGGCGACGAGCCGCCGGCCGTTCCGCTCCGCCTCGGTGAGCGCGAGCGGCGCCATGAACGCGCGGGTGTCGTACGGCTGGCGCTCGACGGTTGGCACGGACGAGGCGGCCTCGCCGTTGCGCGGCGCCTGCGCGCCCAGCCCGGTGGCGCACGGCCCGGCCACCACGAACACCGCGACCGCCACGAGAGCGAAGCGCGCGGACATCAGCCCACGTATCCGCGTCCGGCCCATCATCGCGCCAACGCCTCGATCTCCGCCGCCGTGCGCGGGTGCATACGAATCACGCGGCTCGTGTTGGCGCACGGCACCCAGACGTCGCCGCGGATATCGTCGACCGAGATGTTGCGCGATTCGCAGCGGCTCGGCAGCGTGTAGTACGTCCACTGTTCGGTGCGCGGGTTGAGCCTCCCGACTTTCGCGTCGCTGAACAGATTCGTCCAGACGTTGGAATCCTTGTCCACGGTGACGAAGTAGGGATTGCCCTCCACCCGGTAGTACTTGACGTCGAGCGAGTGAATGTCGATCCTCGCCACGTTGTTGCCGACGTTGTTCGGCACCCAGACGAACGTGCCGCGCTTGTCCGCGCCCATGCGCCGGGGCTGCTGGCCGTAGGGCACCGTGTTGATGTTGCCCCAGGTCATCACGCCCATCGACGCGTACCACTCGCGGTCGGCCGGAGTCGTCAGATCGTCCTTGTTCACCCACGGCGGCCGCATGACGACGTCCCAGGTCCTGCCGGTCCTGGGGTCGGCCTTGACCACCTTGTCCGCGGTGTACTGCGTCCACCAGCCGTTGCCCTCGGCATCGGTGGCGGTTCCGTACACGAAATTGCGGCTCCACGTGGGGCTCTCGAAGTGCGTCCAGGTCTTCGTCTCGGGGTCGAAGCGGTTGGCGCCTCCCTCGGTCGCGCCCCACACCTTCCCCTGCGGATCGACATCAACTGTCGTGAGCTGGCCGCGGCCCATGTTCAGCGGCGGCGTGAACATCTCGAACGTCTCGGTGCGGGGATCGAGCCGACCCAGCGGACCGTTGCCACCGTCGAACCAGATGATCCCGTTCCGGTCCTTCGTAATCGAATGCGACCGTCGAATGTCCTTGCCGTTCCTGATGATGTACCCGGTGACCTGTCCCGTCTTCGTGTCGACCTTGAAGAGCGACATGTCGGCCGGGCCCCGGTCTCTGGTCCCCCACGCGTTGCCGTCGTTGTCGGCGACGACGTCGTGGACCCAGCGGGCCCCCATCGACGCCGTCGGCCATCCGGCCGACCAGTCGCTCCCGTCGATCCACGCCCGCTCGGTGCGCGAGCCGGCCAGCGGGATGTCGTACTCCGTGAACACCACGCGCGCGGCCTCGCCGGCGGGCCGTGGCTGGAGCGCGAACTTCAGCGGGGGCGATGAGGGTCCGCGTACCGATGCCAGGTACCCGGCCAGTTCGTCGCGGTAGTGCGCCACCGTCGTGTGCCGGTTGATGCCGCCGGTGCCCGTCATCCGCTCCATGAACATGACCATGGCGCGCCAGCCGTTCTCATCGAACCGGTTCTGCAGCGCGTGGGTGGGCCCGTGGCAGGCCGTGCAGTTGGTGCGGAAGATCGCCTTCATCCGCCGCTGCTCTTTCGTGTCCTCCGGCATGGCGGCCAGCCACTCCGAGGCGTTGAGCTGCGGTGTGACGTCGTCGAGCGTGTTCAGGGTGAACGCCTGGCGCGCCCGGCGGGCGCCGTCGATGGCAACCGTCGCCCGGGCCGTCTGATAACCCGTGGCCTGCGCCCAGACGTCGTACTGGCCGCCGTCGAGGGGCGGAAAGACGTACTCGCCGCGATCGTCGGTGAGCACGGACGTGGTGACGTTGCTGCCGGCGGCCCGGGCCGAAACGACCACGCCACCGAGCGCGGCGCCGCCTGCCGCCTGTGCCACACCGATCAGGCTTGATGCGGGCCCCGCGCCGGCCTGCCCGCGCGCCTCCGGCGCCGCACCGCTCCGCAGCGGGCTCGAGGCCAGGGCTACCGCCAGCAGCAGCATTCCGACGCGTGCGTGTGTCATAGGTACTTGTGCCGGCTACTCTAGGGGTGGATTACAGAGGTGTCAAGCAAGCGTAGAATGAGCGGCGCGGGAGGAGGCATGAGGGTGGCTCACTACGCGGCTCGCTGGATGCTGCCGACGTTCTTCGTGGCGCTGACGGTGTCGGGACTCGAGGTTCCGCTCTCCGGCCAGCATCCCTACTACGTGACCCCGCCTCCCGGGTCGCCGACGCCGATGGCGCCGTTCGGCGAATCGGGTGGATGCTCGGAAGAACCCGCGGTTCTGCACCGGTGCGCGCTCGACAAGGCGAAATCCTTCAACCCGCCGCGAACGTCCGATGGTCGTCCCGACTTCCAGGGAATATGGGTTCGCATCGGCGCGCGCAACGCCGAGAACATCGAGGAGCATCCGCGGGGGATCGACGGCTCCGGCGGCAAGAGCCTGATCGTCGACCCGCCGAGCGGCAGGATTCCGTATCAGCCGTGGGCGGCGGCCAGGGTGGACGCGCATTGGGCCACGTACTGGAATCCCGTGCAGCAGTGCATGCCCGACTCGCCGCCGAGGCAGGCGTACGCCGCCGGCGCGATGGAAATCTTCCAGACCCCGGGCCAGGTCTTCTTCTACGCCGAACAGCTCCATACCTACCGCGTGATTCCGACGACGCCCCGGCCGCACGTCGGAGGGAACATCCACCTCTTCATGGGCGACTCGCGCGGCCGCTGGGAGGGCGACACGCTCGTCGTGGACGTGACCA
>JACQZV010000189.1 GCA_016213695.1 Acidobacteriota bacterium
ACCCGTCCCATTGATCTTCGCCTTCTATTCGCGTTATAGTCTGCCCACTTCCGCCGCGCGGGGCCAATGACACGGGCCGCGACTCGGCGGCCCGCAGGGAGGAGCCAACGTGCTTCCGCTCACGAAACGTCAGCGCGAGATCCTGGATTACCTGAACGAGTTCATCCAGCAGCACGGGTATGCGCCGAGCCTCGAGGAAATCGGCCGCCGATTCAACCTGTCGTCGCTCGCGACGGTCCACAAGCATCTGACGAACCTGCAGGAAAAAGGCTTCATCCGCCGCGCGTGGAACCGCAGCCGGTCGGTCGAACTGGTGCCGACGCGGGTCGGCAGCCGCGCCGTCGAACTCCCGCTGCTCGGCTTTGTCGCGGCGGGCGCGCCGATAGAGGCCGTGGCCGGCAACGAGACGATCGCGGTGCCTGAAACGCTGGCGGGCAAGCGCGACAGCTACGTGCTGCGCGTGAAGGGCGATTCGATGATCGACGAACAGATCCGCGACGGCGACTTCGTGATCGTCGAGGACCGCAAGTCGGCCGACAACGGGGAAATGGTCATCGCGCTGGTCGGCGGCCTCGACGTCACGCTCAAGAAGTTCTACCGCGAGAACGGGCGCGTCCGGCTGCAGCCGGCCAACCCGGCCATGCAGCCGCTGGTCATCGACGCCGACCGCGTCCAGGTGCAGGGGGTCGTCGTGGGCGTGATGCGCAAGTACTGAGTGTCACGTACTTGCATACGTCCCGCTTTGTACCTTCTACTTGACGCATGTCCGACCAGCCCGACCGCAAGCAGATCAACTTCACCATCATTCCCGACGAAAGCACCGGCGAGCCCCGCATCTACGCGAACTTCTGTTCCATCGCGCACACGCCGTTCGATTTCACTCTCACGTTCTGTGAGGTGATGCCGCTCTCCGACAAGGAGCTGCGCGAGGCCGAGAGCCAGCAGGTCGTCCGCGCCCCGGTGCGCGCGCGCGTCGTCGTGCCCGTGCAGTTCGTTCCGAACCTCGTGGCCGCGCTGCAGGAGCACATGCGCGTGTTTTCGGAGTCGTACTCGAACGTGGGGTGGACGAAGGGACCGGTCCACTGACGCCCGCCACCGGGACGCGGCGCATCATCCGGACGCTCGCCAGGCAGCATCCGAACGCCGACACCGAGCTGCGCTACGGCAACGCGTTCGAGCTGCTCGTGGCGACGATCCTCTCCGCCCAGTCGACCGATGCGCGCGTGAATATGGTCACGCCCGCGCTGTTCGCGCGCTACCCCGACGCGCCCGCGCTGGCCGAGGCGCGGCCCGCCGCCCTCGAGCGCCTCATCGTCTCGACCGGCTTCTTCCGGCAGAAGGCCAGAGCGCTCCTCGGCATGTCGCGGCAGCTCGTGGAGCGCCACGGCGGGCAGGTGCCCGCGGACATGGCGCAACTCACCGCGCTCCCCGGCGTCGGCCGCAAGACCGCGAACGTCGTTCTCGGTCACGCCCTCGGCGTGCCCGGCCTGCCTGTGGACCGGCACGTCCTCCGCGTCGCCAACAGGATCGGGATCGCCTCGGGCGACGACCCCGAGGCGGTCGAAGCGCAGTTGTGCGCCGCCCTGCCCAAGTCCCTCTGGACGCTCGCCTCCGACGTGCAGATCCTGCACGGGCGCCGCGTCTGCCGCCCGAAACCGCTTTGCGACCGTTGTTCGGTACGGCGTGACTGCCGATACGTTCAGACGCTGGCCGGCCCGACCAGGCACCATGACGCGCGCCGAATTCGAGCGTCTCGTTCGTGAAGCGGTGACGCTCATCCCGAAGCGGTTCAGGCGCGAGATGACGAATCTCGCGCTGGTGGTGGAACCCGAGCCGTCCGCCGAGCTGCTCCGGGAGATGGACATCGAGCCGCCCGATTCGCTGTACGGCCTCTATCAGGGGACGCCGCTTCCCGAGCGCACCTGGGATTTCGGCAACGCCCTCCCGGATCGCATCACGATCTTCCAGCGCCCGATTGAGGAAGACTGCGAGGACGAGGACGAGATCCGGGCGATGATTGGCGAGACGCTGATTCATGAGGTCGGCCATTACTTTGGCCTGAGCGAAGAAGAGATCGAGGAGATCGAAGAGCGCTACTGGCGGGGCCAGGCCGGCGATGACTCCCCGCAGGAGGACTGACGTGCCGCCGCGCAAGCGGTTCGGCCAGCACTTTCTCGAGCCGGCATGGGTCGCCAAACTGTGCGGGGTGCTCGACGCCTCCCCTGACGACACATTCCTCGAGATCGGGCCCGGCCGGGGCGCCCTCACCGCCGCGCTCGCGCCGCGCGTGCGCCGTCTGGTCGCGGTGGAGATCGACCGCGACCTCGCCGCCGCCCTTCCCTCGCGCGTGCCCGGCAACGTCCACGTCATCACCGGCGATTTCCTCGAAGTCGATCTCGACGAACTGCTCGCCCGCGAAGGACAGCCGCTGCGCGTCGTCGGGAATCTGCCGTACAACGTCTCCTCGCCGATTCTCTTCCGGCTGCTCGCGGCCGCCGGGGACGGCCGCCGGTTCCGCGACGCAACCGTGATGCTGCAGAAGGAGGTCGCCGACCGGATTGCGGCCAGGCCCGGCGATCGCGCGCACGGCGCGCTCGCCATTCAGACGGCGCTCGGGGCCGACGTCGACCGGCTGCTCACGCTGCCGCCCGGCGCCTTCCGTCCACCGCCGAAGGTCACCTCCGCCGTCGTGCGGCTCCGGTTCCGCCCGCCCGCCGCCGCCGTCGACCGCGCCGCATTCGAACGGCTCGTCCGCGCGCTGTTCGTCCACCGGCGAAAGACCTTGCTGAACGCGCTCAGACCACTCGCCGATCAGCTTGGGCGTTCAGCCGAAGAGGCAATTGCCCAAGCGCGGCTCGACCCGGTCCAGCGGCCCGAGACGTTGGCGGTCGCCGACATCGTCCGGTTGACGGCAGCTGTGCTATAGTTTCCCCGGAAGTTGTTGAGCCTGCCCGTGTTGAGGCATTCCCAGCTGCCTCATCCTGGCCCGCGAAGTCGCGGCGCCTGGAACCCCGTGCCGGCGCCCGCCAGGGCGACCGATACGGATTGTTGAAAAGAGCGATCGCGAAATCAGCGCTGGCTTTGAAATGAATCAGTCTGCCGTACCCGCGGTGTCTCCGGACACGCTGGAGGTCGTCCCGCTCGGGGGCCTCGGCGAGTTCGGCATGAACATGATGGCCCTGTCGTGGCAGGACACGACCATCCTCGTCGATGCCGGCGTGATGTTTCCCGAGCCCGATCAGCTCGGCGTCGATCTGATCATTCCCGACCTCACCTATCTCGAATCGCGCCGCAGCCAGGTGCGGGCGCTCATTCTCACGCACGGCCACGAAGATCACATCGGCGCGGTGCCGCACGTGCTGCCGCTCTTCGACGGCCCCGTGTACGGCACGGCCATGACGCTCGCGCTCGTCGAGCCGAAGCTCGAGGAGCATGCGATCGACGCCGGCGATCGGCTGAAGACGGTGCAGCCGCGCGATGTGGTCACCGTCGGGCCGTTCAGCATCGAGTTCATCCGCGTCACGCACAGCATGCCCGACTGCGTGGCGCTGGCGATCACGACGCCGGTCGGGATTGTCGTTCACACGGGCGACTTCAAGATCGACCAGACGCCGATCGACGGCGAGCACTTCGACCTGCATCGCTTCGCGGAGCTCGGGCAGCGTGGCGTGCTGGCGCTGTTTGCCGACAGCACGAACATCGACCGGAAGGGGTTCACGGGTCCCGAGATCGAGGTCATCGACGCGTTCGAGGAGCTGTTCACGAGCACCCACGGCAAGCTCGTGGTGGCGACGTTCTCCTCGAGCATCTACCGCATGCAGATCCTGGTCGACCTCGCGGTGCAGTTCGAGCGGCGCGTCGCGTTCATCGGCCGCAGCATGGTCAGGAACGCGGACATCGCACAGCGGCTCGGCTTTCTGCGGGTGCCGGCCGGCGTGCAGATCCGCGACGCCGACGTGCCGAACCACGCCTCGCAGGACGTCCTCTGCATCACGACCGGCTCCCAGGGCGAGCCGCAGGCGGCGCTGCCGCGGATCTCGATCGACGACCACCGGTTCGTCCGCCTGGGCCCCGACGACACGGTGGTCTTCTCGGCACGGCCGATTCCGGGCAACGAGAAGGCGATTGCCCGCGCGACGAGCCACATCGCCCGGCGCGGCGCCGACGTCGTCACCGAGGCGGTCAAGCACGTGCACGTGTCGGGGCATGGGAGCGCCGAAGAGCTCAAGCTCGTGCTGTCGCTCGTGCGCCCCCGGTATTTCGTCCCGGTACACGGCGAGTACCGCCACCTGGCGCAGCACGCGCGCGAGGCGCGGCGGGTGATGGCCGGCGCCGGCACGGCGCTGCAGGTGCTGCTCGCCGAGAACGGCGACGTCATCCAGTTCGACGCGCAGGGGGCCCGCATCGCCGGCAAGGCGCCGGCCGGGCGCGTGCTCATCGACGTCACGCGCATCGGCGAGGTTGGCGACGAAGTCCTCCGCGATCGGCGGCACATCGCGGGCGACGGCGTCGTGGTCGCGGTCGTGGCGATCAGCCGGCAGACGGGCGCGCTCGCCGCCGAACCCGAGATGGTGGCCCGCGGGTTCGTGGTCGCCGAGAGCGAGGCGGCCTCGATCTTCGGCGATGCATCCGCTGTCGTCGCCGACTGCATTGCGGCCTCCAGTCTCGAGGAGCGCACCGACCAGGGATTGATGACGGAAAAGCTCCGGGTGGAGCTGCGCAGGTTTTTCAAGAAACGTTCCGGCCGCCGGCCGCTCGTGCTGCCGGTCCTCATGGAGATCTGATGGCTGAGTCGACTCTCTCGCGGCGCATCAGCGAGTTTGCCGGCGTGGCGCTCTTCGCGCTCGCGCTCATCTGGCTGATCGCGCTTGTCACCTACGAGCCCACGGACCCGGTGTGGTTTTTCACGACGGACGCGCCGCACGCGCCCGCCAATTTCGTCGGCCGCGTGGGCGCGTTCCTCTCGGAACTCTCGTTCCAGCTGTTCGGGTACGCCTCGTACCTCCTGCCGGCCCTCATCGGGACGGTGGGCTGGCACTACTTCTGGTGCCAGCCGCCCGAGGCGGCCTACACCAAGGGCGTCGGCGTGACGGTTTTCTTCGGCTGCGGGAGCGCGTTTCTCAGCCTGCTCTTCGGCAGCACCGAGGTGGCGGGCAAGACGTTTCACGCCGGCGGATCGATCGGCACGTGGCTCGGCGCGGCGCTGTCCGAGTATCTCAATCGGACCGGATCGATCATCGTGCTGCTGACGCTGATGGCGCTCTCGGTCATCATCTCCACACAGTTCTCGTTCGGCCGCCTGTTCGCGCGCGCGAACGAGGAGTCGCGGGACCTGTCGGCGCGCGGCGTGGGCTGGGCCCGACTGTGGCTGGAGCGGCGGCGCAAGGAGCGCGAGCGTCGCGCCGTCGTCGCGAGACAGACCAGGGCGGCGGCGCCGGCCCCCGCTGCGGGGCTGAAACCGCCGCGCGAGGTTCTGGACGCTCCACGCCCGCAGAAGCCGGCGCCGCAGGCTCCGCCCGTGGTCGCGCGCAAGGCCCCCGAGCCCGCCCCGGCACCGCCCCTGGCCGAGCCCGCGTCCAAGGCCGCCAGGGAACGCCGGCAGGGCGGCTACACGCTGCCGCCCCCCTCCCTGCTCGACTCGCCGAAGGCCGAGCGCAAGATCGACGAGCGCGAGCTCATGGAAGCCGCGCGCCAGCTCGAGGAAAAGTGCCGCGAGTTCGCCGTCGAGGGCCAGATCGCGCAGATCCACCCGGGACCGGTCGTGACGACGTTCGAGTTCAAGCCCGAGGCGGGCGTCAAGTACAGCAAGATCACGAGCCTGGCCGACGACCTGTGCCTGGCGATGCAGGCCGAGTCGGTCCTCATCGACCGCATTCCGGGCAAGTCGACCGTCGGCATTCAGATCCCCAACCCGAACCGCGAGACGATCTCGCTGCGCGAGCTGCTCGAGTCCGACGCCTACCAGCGCTCGCTCTCGAAGCTCACGCTCGCGCTCGGCAAGACGATTCACGGCGAGCCGTACGTCACCGACCTGGCGTCGATGCCGCACCTGCTCATTGCGGGCTCCACCGGCACCGGCAAGTCGGTCGGCCTCAACTCGATGCTGACGAGCATCCTCTACCGGGCCACGCCCGACGACGTGCGGCTGATTCTCATCGACCCCAAGCGGCTGGAGCTCGGGATGTACGAGGACATCCCCCACCTGCTGACCCCCGTCGTCGTCGACCCCAAGAAGGCGGCGAACGCGCTGCGCTGGGCGGTCCGCGAGATGGAGGAGCGGTACAAGACGCTCGCGGCCGAGGGCGTGCGGAACATCGATCAGTACAACCGCAACATCCGGCTGGCACTCGAAGAAGGCGCCTCGAAGGACCCCGACGCCGCCAAGCCGCTGCCGTTCATCGTGGTCGTGATCGACGAGCTCGCCGATCTGATGATGGTGGCGAGCAACGAGGTTGAAGAGTCGATTGCGCGCCTGGCGCAGATGGCGCGGGCCGTTGGGATCCATCTGATCCTCGCCACGCAGCGGCCGTCGGTGGATGTCATCACGGGGCTCATCAAGGCGAATCTCCCGTCGCGCATCTCGTTCCGCGTCTCCTCGAAGACCGACTCGCGCACCATTCTCGACAGCAACGGCGCCGAGCAGATGCTCGGGCGGGGTGACATGCTGTTTCTGCCGCCCGCCTCGTCGCGGTGCATCCGCCTGCACGGCCCGTACATCTCCGAGCAGGAGTCGGCGCGCCTCGCCAGCTTCCTGCGCAAGCAGGGCAAGCCGACCTTCGACGACTCGATTACAGCCGAGGACGACAAGGCGGGCCCCGACGGCCTCGAATTCGAGAAGGACGAGCTCTACGACGAGGCCGCGCGCATCGTCGTCAGCACCGGGCAGGCGTCGATTTCATACCTGCAGCGCAAGCTCCGCGTCGGCTTCAGCCGCGCGGCGCGGCTGGTGGACATGATGGAGGCCGAAGGGCTCGTGTCCACCGGCACGGGCGGCAAGCCGCGCGAGGTTCTGGTCGATCGCGGGTACTTCGAGGAGGTGGATGCGCAGCTCCGGTAGCGCGTCGGTCGCGGCTCTCCTGATCGGAGCCCTCGCGCTCGCCGTGCCCGCCGGCGGCGCCGCGCTGGATGCCGCGGCGCCGTACACCGAGCTGCTCGCGCAGGAGGGCAGGCTGCGGCAGGAGCTCGACCTGGCGCCGCAGCTCCGCGCCCAGCCACCTGGCGAAGCCTCGACGGCGCTCCTCCGGCGGCTGCGCGCGCTCGTCGGCGCCTACGAAGACGCCGCGCGCCGCTCTCCGCGCAACGCCTACAGCGACAACGCGCTCTGGCAGGCGGGCGTCCTCGCGGCCGACGCGTACTGGCAGTTCGGCGATTCGCGCGACCGCGCGTCGGCGCTTCGACTGTTCGCGCTCCTCAAGACGCGCTACCCGTCGAGCTCGCTCGTCGCGCAGATCGAGGGGCACACGACCCGTCTCAACGGCGCCGAGCGCACCACCGGCGCGGCCACGCTCACGGCCATCCGCCGCGAGGCCTTCCCCGACGCACTGCGCATCACGCTCGAACTGGAACGCGAGGCCATCTTTTACGAGCAGCGGCTGGACGGCCCGCCCCGGGTCTTCATCGACCTGCGCAACGCGCAGCCCGTCGAGGCACTGAAGGACGCCTCGATCGCGTTTCCCGACGATGTCGTGCGCCAGGCCCGCGTCGGCCGGCAGGCCAATAACGGCATCCGGGTCGTCTTCGACCTCCAGGCGGCGACGCGCTACAGCGTGTATTCGCTCTACAACCCGTACCGCATCGTGATCGATTTCGAGCGGACCGCGCCCAGAGCCCGGACCGTCCTGGCAACGAAGGACACCACGGACGCGCTGCCGGCGGCCGCCGTCACCGCGGCGCCCGCCGCCGCTCTTCCCGCGGCAGCATCTGCCCCGGCCGCTCCTCCCGCGCCTGCCGCCGCCAACGCGCGTGGGGGCTTTTCGCTGTCGCGGCAGCTCGGCCTCGGCATCTCGCGAATCGTCATCGATCCCGGACACGGCGGACACGACCCTGGCGCGCAGGTGCGCGGCCTCAACGAGGCCGAACTCGTCCTCGACATCGCGCTCCGGCTCGAGAAACTGCTGCTGCGAAACCCCGGCGTCACCGTGGCGCTCACGCGCCGGACCAATGCCTACGTCGCGCTCGACGAGCGCACGTCGATGGCCAACCGCGCGTCGGCCGACCTGTTCCTCTCCATCCACGCCAACGCCAGTCCAAGCGCGGCCATTCGCGGCTTCGAGACCTACTTCCTGAGTTTTGCGCCGAACCCTGAGGCCGAGGCGATTGCCGCGCGCGAAAACGCGGCCTCCTCAAAGACGATGGGCAACCTGCCCGATCTCGTGAAGGCGATCACGCTCAATAACAAGATTGACGAGTCGCGCGATTTCGCGTCGATGCTGCAGCAGTCGCTGCACGACGAGCTGCGCAAGGTTGACCGCGACGCACGCGATCTGGGGGTCAAGCAGGCGCCTTTCATGGTGCTCGTGGGCGCCACGATGCCGAGTGCGCTCGCCGAGGTGTCGTTCCTCACGCACCGGCAGGAGGCTACGCTGCTGCGCAGCACCGGCTACCGCCAGCGGATCGCCGAAGCGCTCCTCTCTGGCATCGTCAGATATCAGCAGTCGCTCAAGACAGCCCCGCGCATCGCCTCGCACTCGGGCGCAGGCTGAAGCCTGCGCCCTACTTGACGACGGGACTGGAATCGGTGCCGGGCGCGGAGCCGCCAAGAAACAACCGGCGCCCGTCGGCCAGCGTGAAGTTCCGGCCGACACCCTTGTTCGTGCCGTCGCGGGCCAGGTACCCTTCGATGAGCAGTTCCATGCCTGTCGCCAGCGTGTTCTTGGTGACGCCCAGACGGATGAGCTGATTGGGGCTTCCACCTTCGATCAGCCAGCGAACCGGCTGGCCGTCGGGGCCCTTCACGTCGATGTGAAACCAGGAGTGGGGATTGATCATCTCCCACTTCACGAGCGTCCCTTCCAGCTTCATCGGCTTGGTCACGTCGAATTCCGCTGAAAACGCGTGATGCGCCTGCACCGACGCCGCGGCAAGCAGCACCGCTCCTGCCGCCGCCACCGCCACCCGCCCTGCGCTCATGGAGTGCCTCCTCTACTGCGACGACGTCTTGCCGGCGGCCTGTTCGGCCGCCTTCTTTTCTTCCGCGCGCGCCCCGGCCAGCGTGTTGTACAGGCCGCGGTTGCCCTCGTGACAGGCGTGCTCGAAGATCGGGCCGATGGTCTTCTTCATCGGCAGCTCCGCCGTCCAGGGCCGTGCCCAGGTGCTCGGATCGTCGACCGTGAACTCGTACCTGATGGTGTCGTCGGCCACGCGCGTGAACCGTTCGACCAGGCGCATGTTCTCGCTGGCGCCCTGAAAGGCCGTCCTGTCGGTGAAATTCGTGCTCTCGACGACGAGCGTCTCGCCCTCCCAGCGGCCCACCGGGTCGCCCTCGAGCACCCGCACCTGCGACGGCAGGTGGGCACGGCCGTCGATCGGAATGATGCGCGGCTCGTGGATCATCTCGACCAGAATCATCACGTACCCGGGCGCCTGCACGATCTGGTAGTTGTTGTTGTAGGCGCCTGGCAGCATCGGCGGGCCGGCGCGGTCCATCACGATGCAGCGCACGCTGAGCGACTGGTTCTGCACCGAATCGGTCGGACCGCCCATCCGCTTGCGCGCCGCCGCGCGTGCCGCCGCCCGCTGCTGCCCTTCGGCCGTCAGCGGCGGCAGCGCCCCGTTCGCCGGATTGACGATGAGGGAGGTTCGCAGGTTGAGCGCCATGCCGCCCTGATTACGGTCGAGGCCGAATTGGGTGAAGTCGTAGTGCACGTCGAGGATCGTTCCCGGCTCGGTCTGCTCGCTCTCGGCTTCGGCGGCCTGCTGCATGAGGGCCCGCGCTTCCTCGGGCGTAAAGAACTCCCTGGTCACATCCTTCGGCCGCTGCAGCGGCGTGTACGTGGTGTTGGTCCAGAAGCCCTGCAGATCGGGCTGGCCGTCGGGTGTGCGCGGCGCCTTGTACGCCGATGGCCGCTGGCCGGCGGCGGCCGCCGACGCCGACAGCATCACGGCGGCAAGCACGGCGAACACGCGGTTCGTGACGAGCGATCGGTGGCTCATGAGAGACCTCTCCTTCACCCCTTCATTTCGCCGGCTGCTTGCGCAGATGTCCGTAGATCAGATCCTCGGCGAATTCCACGCAGCGGAAGTCCATGACCTGCGCGTTCTTCTCCAGGCGGCGGTAGAGCGGCATGCTGATCATCCAGGGCCGCGCGAACACCTTCGGGTCTTCGATGGTGGCCTCGTAGAGGAGGTGACCGGGGCTCGTGGCGGTGAACCGTTCGACCACGTGCAGGGCCTCGCTGTGGAAATTGCCCGCCCGGTCGAACCAGCTGTCGCTGTTGAAACCCGCGGTGTCGACGACGAGCGTCTCGCCTTCCCAGTGGCCGTTGGACCATCCCATCCAGCTGTCGGCGGGCGCCTCCGTGTGCTCGTCCATGTAAATCGTCCGCACCGCGCGCGCGAACGTGTGGACCATCATGATGAACTTCGGCGTCTGGACGATCTGGAACGGGTACGGCATGTAGGTGGCGCGCGGCACACCCGGCAGATAGCACTTGATTTCCGGGTCGAGCGCGAGCCGGTTCTCGTAGTTCTTCTTCTTCTGTTCCGCCGCGGCCGGCAGATACGGGAGCGGGCCACCCTGGACGATGCCCAGTCCCGGCGCCGCCGCGCCGGCCGCACCGAGCGCGGGGACGGGACCGGGCGCCGCCGCATGCGCTTCGATGTCGAGATAGGCCTCGTTGAGCGCCTGCCAGATGCCGCCGAGGTTGGGCTTACCGTCGGGCGTCCGCGGGGCTTTATATGTGGGGGTCTGCGCAGACGCGGCTCCCGCGGTCAGCCACAGCACAGCCGCGAGGGACGCCGTCGAACGGACTCTGGCCAGCACGGGTGGATTTCGCTCCGGGACATTGAACGCCTCGGGCGGCGCGGAGTCAAGCCAATTGCTGGCTCCCGCCGGCCCAGGAAGCGCCTGTCGCGCCGAGGACAATCAAGCAGGCGGCGGCAGCGTCAGGCTGAGCTCGACCCGGCCCGGCTCGAGGTCTCCGGAAGCCACAACCTCGAAGCCCCGGCTCTTGAAGAACCCGATCTGCCGGACGCGCTCGTCGCGAGCTGCCTTGCCGCGCGGACGCACGACTCCGCTGCCGAAAACGACCGTCAAGCGGCGGAACCCCCCAACCCGGGCCTGCGCCGTGTAGTAGGCAATGACGGCGTCGAGCTGCCGACCCACGATCCCCGCGCCGATGAGTGGGGGCGGAACGAAGAAGTGCTCTGCCTGCCACGTGGCCGTCCGCCCGCCGTCCACCGGCCTCTCGTCCACGAGCGCAAAGCCGACGTCGAGCGTCGGTGACGGACGCGTCGTGCCGTTGAGCAGATCCATCCGGTACACGAGGAGCGTACGCCCGAGCAGGTCGGGTGCGGCGGCCCTCTGCACGAACTGCCTCCAGGCATGCCCACCTTCGAACACGGTGGAGCTCGGCTCGAGCATCAGCCTGAGACGAACGCTCGCGTGCGCCGGGTCCGAGTCCGGCCGTGCCAAAGCGTCCCTCATACCGAGGCCAAAGCGCTCCGCGGCGAAGTCCCGGAAGCCGTTGCTGTAGATGGGCCGCAGAATCGGCCACCACCGGCGGAACGTGGGCGCTGACGCCCATCGTTGGAAGTAGTTCATCCATCCTTCGTTGAGAGGATGCGACCAGTAGCGCTCGAGATCGGCGGCCACCCAGACGTCTTCCATGATTTGGATCGCGCGCATCAGATAGCTGACCGCCTGCAGCTCCTGCTCCAGATCGGGAACCAGCTGCTCCTGGCCCCGCAGCGCCACTACCTCGGGAAAGAGTTCGCGACGCAGCGCGGAGGGACCCTGCGAGAAGACGTCCGCCTCGAGCGAAGCACAGCGTTCGCTCATGGCGATGAAGACCTCCCGGTGGCCTTCGGCCGCGGGGTGCAAGCGCTCACGGACACCCAGGAACAGGCGATCGAGGAATGCGGCCTTCTCATGCCCGATCGACTCGGCGAACCCCAGCGTCGTGCGCACGGCATGCTCGCCGAGGCGACGGTAGGACTCCCACTGCGCCTCGTCGTAGAACTGGTCGCCGGTGGTCTCGTGCGGAAACTGTCCGTTCTTCGTCCGGTACTGCAGGACGTCGGGAGGCTCGTCGCCGGTCAGCGCGGGTTTGAAGAACAGCAGCGTTCCCTTGTCCGAGCCGTCCAGCCCGTCGTAATGGATGGTGCCCGCCACCGCGTGCTGCCGCGCCAGGCCGTCCGCGGCGGGGCGAAGCGGGGCGATGTCGAGTTCGATCTCCACACCGAAATCCTCCCGCACGCGCCGCAGCACATTCGCGAGGTCGTCGAAGCTCACGGCCGGATCCGCACCGCAGTCCGAGACGATGATGCTGCGGCAATGGCGGCGGACGAGCTCGTACAGGCCGAAGTTCTCGAAATGGTTCCCGTCGGAGAGGTGCAGCTGGCTGCCGTCGGTGCGGGACCGCCCGAAGAGCTCGCGCAGGAACAGCCGCCCCGGAAACGTGTAGTCGTCGCGCCGCGGGTTCTCCGGGTGGGGCACCCAAAGACCCAGACGGAGGTTGAGCGCGCCCATCAGGAACGCCACCGCGGGTCCGAGATCCATCGATACCCGACCCATCTGCGAATTGAATGCGGCCGCCGACGCCGTCAGCGCCGCCGACAGTCCCAGATAGTCGAGTCGCCCGGTCTTGTCGCCGATGCTGATCCCGTTCGCCGACAGGACCGCGCTCCTCGCCCCGCGATAGAGCGTGGCCAGGTGGTCGCCGGCCAGATCGTTGGCCGCGGTACACACGAGATGGATCGGCTTGACGCTGGCTTTCCGAATGGCTCCCAGCTTGAGATCGTCTCCGGGACGTTCGCTGACGTACCGGTTGCCGGCCGCCCCCCGCTCCGTCGCAACCGCCGGTGGAGAATTCGAAGCCCCGAGATAGCAGCGCGAAATGCGCGACCGGTAGAACTCGTGCAAGCCGACGCGCGCCGGATCGAACAACCACGCCGTCAGCAGCAGGACAGCACCGCTCACCCCCATGAGCCAGCCGAAACCCTCCCGATTGAAACCTCCCGCACCTTCCACCGGCGAAAAGGCCACTGAGCGAACGCCGGTGCCCACCTGCAGGATCAGGAACACAAGAACCATCAACGCGAGCGCACGGGGCGTCGCGCGCTTGAGCCATCCGAGCACCACACGCGCGAGCGTCGAGCCGCGGGTCTCCTTGAGCGGCGTCGAGAGCCACTTGCTGGCCCACGCGAATACTCCGGCCAGGAACCCGGTACCTCCCGCAGCCGTGCTGACAGTGGCAATGCCCTGCTGCTGCAGGAGGCCGCTTCCCCACCAGATCGCCGCCACCGCCGTCAGAGCCGTCGTCAGGCCAATCATCCGGCTCACGCTCCGCTCGACCCCTGTCAGGCGGGCAATGCCGTTCGGCGTGCGCGCTCCCCTGGCAAACAGCGTGCGCACGGTAATCAACGCCACGACGCAGGCCGCCAGGACCATTGCCGGCGCGAA
>JACQZV010000032.1 GCA_016213695.1 Acidobacteriota bacterium
ATGGCGCAGCGGGCACGCTGGACCTGCAGGCTGAGCTGCGCGGCGAGGTCTTCGAGCCCCTGCTCGACGCGCAGCGTTTCGCCGCATTCCGCGTCGAGGGCGGCGCGCTCGAGTGGCCGAACGGGGCCAGCCTGGCCCCTGAGTTTCTGCACGGCAGGGTGCTCGCGGGCGTCTGAGTATTGCGGCGTGGCGGGGAGCACGCGCGACGGGGGGCCTGTTCGCGAATATAGGAGGGCCCAATAGAGGCGCGCGCAGCGCGCCAGTCAGGCCCGACAATTTCGCCAGCAGGACCCCCCGTCGCGCGTGCGGCACCATTCGTTGTCGAGTCGGGCGATCCGCTAGTCCGGTCTAGCTGGCAGTGGCAGGCGACTTTCGCCCGCGTCGATTCGCGGCTCTCGGCTTGCGCGCTCGCTGGCGCTTTGCGCGCTTCGGTTCCGCCTCGAGCCAGGCGCGCAGCGCCTGGTTCATCCGCGTCTGCCAGCCGCGGCCCGTCGCTCGGAACCCGGCGAGGACGTCCCGGTCCACGCGGAGCGACACCGCGTCCTTTCGGCCCGAGCCCACCGGCCGCCCGCGCATGCGCTTGAGCTCGGTGCGCATGAGGCCGGAGAAGTCCGGCGCGTCGGGGTCCGTCAGATCGGGCTCGTGCGAACGAACCCACGCCCAGTCGGACAGCGAGTTGCCACCAGCTGACCGCGCCACGAGTTGCTTACGCGTCGCGCTAATCGACTTCTTGGAGGTAGTCACCGTGGTTCTCGCGTTTGCGTAGCCGCTGGTCGGGATTTCACTCGTAGCCAACTGGTGTCGATAATAAACGTATACACGTTTAATAAGCAGCGCAACGCTCGGTCACGAGTGCGCCCCGGCTCGCTTCGATGCTCCAGTTTGCGCGAGGACGGTCCCCTGCCGTGCGATGCGCTGAATCGGTTGCAACCGCCATCAAACGGTGATGATCGGTACGCAAGTGGGCAACATCCTGCACGCGTCGCCCATCTGGTGGACGCCAGCGATTGCGGCGATATACCCAAACAGGTATACTCCGCATGCAGCTGCCTCAGGAACCGAAGCCGGTCATCTGGGTGGGGTCGTCTCGTCGTGAGCTGAAGGCGTTGCCGCGCGATGTCCAACGCGCCATGGGACGGGCGCTTTGGCTAGCGCAGTGCGGGCTCGCGGCACAAGCCGCCCGCCGCATGCGAGGATTGCGCATGCGGTTCGTTACTGAGGTGCGCGACGTAGACGACGGGCGAGCCTATCGCATGATGTACACGACGGCGTTTCCGGAGGCGATCTACGTGTTGTGTGCGTTTGAGAAGAAGTCCACGCATGGCATCGGCACACCCGAGCGATGGCTCCACCTGGTGGAGAAGCGCTGGCGCGATGCCCGAACCATTCACGAGTCGGAGGTGCGCTGATGAGCCGCCCCACGCATCTCCCCTTCTTCGAACGCGGCAGCGGCAACGTCTTCCGGGACCTTGGGTTCGATCATCCGGACGTCGAGATGGCCAAGGCCCAACTGACCGTGCAGATCGGCGACCTGGTCGCGGCGCGGGGACTCCGCCAAGTGGACGCGGCGCGTCTCCTCGGCATTCCGCAGTCGAAGGTCTCCAAGCTCCTGAGAGGACACACCGAGGGCTTCTCGACCGGTCGACTGATGAGCCTGCTGACGCGACTCGGGCAGGATGTGGACATTGTCGTCCGCCCGCGCCGTGCGCGCAGTCGCCGGGCGCACGTTCGGGTGCTACTCGCTCGGCGCGCGTGACTGGTTCCCTACGCCGCGACCTGCTCGAAGCTGAACTGCGGCGCGCCTGCCCGTGTGGAGGCATGCTCCACCGTGATCGCGCAGATGCTCCCCGCGTCGTCCACGTCGACCACCGTGTTCCCGTCGAGATCGCGACTTTCGGCCACCGGCACGTCGCGGAACTCGATGTGCAGGGTGTCTGTCTCCTCGAAATAGCGGACCTTCATGGGACGAAACCCTCGTCGAAGAACTCGCGCAGGATCCACGCATCCAGGATGACGACGCGGTCGGGGCGTCTGCGGACAAACGCAAAGTACCGGGTCTGTTTCACCGGAGGAAGGCGGTCGAGGTGCGCGGTGATCGGCGCCGGAGTGCGCCGGTCCGCCCTCATGCTGCGATCCGGCGCGCCTGAGTGTGTCATCGGGACGCCGCAGTTCGCGCCGAAACAACGCGTCGTGAGTAGCGGGGAGCGCTCGCGAGGGCCGGCCACGCGAGCGGCCGCGCGACCCGCAGGGTCCGAGAGCCTCCGCGAGCGCCTCCGCCCGAGGCAAAGTGCGACGCAAGCGCGACGGGGGGTCCTGTTCGCGAATATAGGCGGGCCCAAAAGAGGGGCGCGAAGCGCCCCTTCAAGCCCGCCAATTTCGCGAACGGGACCCCCCGTCGCGCGCGCGGCTGGCGCTGGGCTGGTTGGCCCACCGCATCGCAATCTGGCGTGTCCAGGTGCAACGATCCGGTGACACGCATCCCGCGTGCCGGCGCTACGGTGCCGGCATGCCCGAGATTTCGCGCTTCTACGGCATCGTCATCCGCATGTTCCACCGTGAGCACGCACCGCCCCACTTGCATGCGCAATGCGGGGACGACGAGATTACCGTCGAGATCATCAGCCGCGTCGCTCACGGTCGCTTTCCGCCCACGGCGATGCGGCTGGTCCAGACCTGGCTGGCGTTGCACCAAGGCGAACTTCTTCGATGCTGGCGTCTTGCCCGCGAGGGCAAACGACTTCCGCGAATCGCCCCATTGGAGTGACATGCACTACTCCGTGATCGAAGCGCGTTACCTCGGTGGGTACAGCGTCTGGCTGCGTTTTCGGGATGGCGCGGCGGGAACGCTGGACCTGCAGTCCGAGCTGCGCGGCGAGGTGTTCGAGCCCCTGCTCGACGAGCAGCGTTTCGCCGCCTTTCGCGTCGAGGGTGGCGCGCTCGAGTGGCCGAACGGGGCCAGTTTGGCACCGGAGTTCCTGCACGGCAGGGTGCTCGCGGGCGTCTGAGCGTCGGGCCCTGGCGCACAGAGGTCAGTACGTGCGACGGGGGGTCCTGTTCGCGAATATAGGCGGGCCCATAGATGGGGCGCGCAGCGCCCCTTCAAGCCCGCCAATTTCGCGAACGGGACCCCCCGTCGCGCACAGAAATGCATGGGCCCTGATGGATTCGAACCATCGCGCGTCGGATTATGAGTCCGCTGCTCTAACCGCTGAGCTAAGGGCCCCTGAGCATGGGGAATGTACCAGCCCACTTTCGCTCTTGACAGCCCAGCCCTCCCGGCCCACATTGGGCAGGAGCATTCGCCCTAATAGTTGGCGAACCACGCGCGTGGATCGCCCAACTGCCATTTTCAGGAAACAAGGAGATCGCCGATGGCACTCAACTTCGTCAAGCGTCTGGCTGGCTTCGCCTTCGTGGCGATGCTGGCCGCTCCAGCAGCCGCGCAGCAGCCGCTCACGCTGGACGACCTTATGAAGATGACGGATGAGCAGATCCGGCAAGTGCCGGGTGATCAGCTCAAGCAGCTCTTGGTGTTCCCGACGCAGCAGGCAAGCGGGTTGCCGGCATCTCAGCCGTTCTTCCGTGGCGCTCCGGGCACCAGTTCGGGCTCACCCTCCGGCTTCGGCGCCGCTTGGCGCGACGGCTTCGTGGGCGGCGGCTCTCAGCAGGGGCGTGGCGGCACGGATTACGACGGCTCGATGGCCTTCGGCTTTGGGCTCGGCAATGCCAAGGACGCGGTGGGCCTCGAAGTGGTCGTCGCCTCGCTTGGCACCTTCCGCTCCGGCCTCTACGAGCGCAGCGCCTTCTCGTTCAAAGCGCACCACGCCGTGAGCGCCAGCGCCTCCATCGCGCTGGGCGTGGAGAACGCCTTTGCGACGGGCGGCGGTGACGACACGGATCCGTCGGTCTTCGTCGCCGGTACGCGTGTGCTGTCATTCCCCGAGTCGCCGTTCAAGCAGGTGACCATCTCTGGCGGCATTGGCAACGGCCGCTTCCGGTTCCAGAAGGACTTCGAGGCCGACAAGAAGACGATCAACTTCTTCGGGTCGGTGGGCGCGACGTTCCACGAGCAGGCCTCGGCGTTTGCGGACTGGGGCGGGCAGGACATGACCGTCGGCCTGTCGCTGGTGCCGATCAAGGCGTTCCCGGTGATCCTGACGCCGGCCATTGCGGACCTGACGGGCCAGAATGGCAATGACCCGCGATTCTCGCTCGGGTTCGGCATCGGCATGAAGTTTTAGTCGCCACGACAACTAGGAGAACTGACCTATGAAGATGATGAAACTCCTCGCCATGGCGGCCCTCGGATTGACCGCGAGCACGGCCATTGCGCAGAGCCACCCGAGTGCGCCGGGAATGGCCTCCTCTACCGTGAGCGGGGTGTTCATTCCGCTCTCGTATACGAGTGGTGTCGCGACGAACGTTACCGGCACGATCACCGCCCCATCGGCCACGCCTGTAACGCCAACTGCACGTCCAGAGGCCGCCGCGAGTGCGGTGATGGCCGGTAACCCAGCGAGTATTGCCTCGTTCACTCAGGCATTGACGGCCAGTGGGATTCCCGGTTCCGCCGCGCAAGGAATCGCTTCCGCGCTGCAGCAGCTGGGCAGCGCCCCCACCGTGGGCAGTGTCCTGACGGCGGCGGCTTCCTGGAACGCTGCGATCGCCTCGCTGACTCCTGCGCAGGTGACCGCGCTTACGAGTACTCCGCAGGGGTTGTCCTCCCTGCGCGCGATGTATCATGCGTTCAAAGGGGCGACCGCAGCGCGTTGACGAAAGGTCTGACGCGCCTGAGGAGTTTGCATCGGCCAGAAGCCTGCTTTTTAGGCCCCCGACTCCGGCGCACGGAAGCAGCCCGGCGAGCAATCGCCGGGCTGTTTCGTTTGCTGGGATCTGTGTGGTCGGGCGAGCACTCGCGCGCCGAAGTTACCGCGCCGACGTGAACGGAGCCGTAAGGCCCGCCCA
>JACQZV010000192.1 GCA_016213695.1 Acidobacteriota bacterium
ACATCAGCGCTTCGCGGATCTTCCGCCCGTAGGAGCGCTGGCCGGCCGTCAGCTCCGCGTTGAATTCGTCGGCCAGAAAGAACATGCGCGCCAGCTGCTGGGTAATGGTGCTGTAGCCGACGAGCGTCGGATTGTCGCCAAAGAGGTTGGTCACCGCGGCCGCGAGCATGCGGATCGGGTTGATCCCGGGATGCGAGTAGAAGCCCTGATCCTCGATGGCGAGGACCGCCTGCTGCATGGAGGCCGGGATCGTCGCGAGCGGCACGCTGCGGCGCTTCTGGCGTCCGCCGCTGCTCATCAGCGCGGTCAGCAGCGGCGCTTCGAGCTGCACCGCGTCCCGCGTGGTGCGGCCGACCTCGAGGCGCTGGATGCCGCCCCCGAAGGTGACGCGGAGCGGCGCCGAGCCGAGGTCGCCCGATCGCGGCCGGATGATCAGGGCGTTGCGCTCGAGGGTGAATTCGCCGGGCGCCTCGGCCCGCGGCCGCTGCGCGTAGCCGAGGTCGTTGAGTCGGGCGACCAGGTCCTGCGGCGTCAGCGCCTGCCCGCGCCGGAGCTCGAACGGCCGCGCGTAGACTCGCGGCAGCGTCCGCTCGCGCTCGCCATGCAGCCGCGCATCGATCAGGCGCGAGAACGAGACGTAGTACCAGGCGAGCGTGCCGATCGACAGCACGGCCAGCGCGGCCGCGGCCAGGAGGGCGTAGCGGGCCCAGGGCGGCCTGGCGTGCGCGGGGCGCATCAGATGGCGATGACCCAGTGCGTCCCCTGGTCGAGCGGCAGGTCGTCCATCAGGCGATCGACCAGCCCGCTGCCGTACTTGTCCAGAAAGTACACGAAGCCGACCGCCCGCTCCTGCGGGTGCCCCCCCGGAAACGCCTGCGCCTGCGCGTGATGGAACTGCCGGCGCAGCGTCTCGTCCTTGCGCTTGATCGCGTGGATGATCTTCGCGTGCAGCTTCTTCAGGTCGTCCTGCATCCGGCCGGCGGCCGTGCGCGCCGCCGCTTCAAGGGTCGGGTCGAGCTGCACGAGCGGCCGCGCCAGCGCCTCCATGTGCGTGTCGACCGCCCGCATCGCCTCGTCGAGCGACGCGGTGACGGCCGGCGGAATCTGCGCCTCGAGGAGCTGGTTGAGCACGCCTTCGTCCTGCTGCCGGAGCGCCTCGAGCGGCAGGTCGTGCCGCTGGAGGAACCGCATGGCGCTCGAATCGAGAATCGTGGCCGTCGCGCGCTGGTACATGAGCGGCATCGGCACGCCGAAGGCCTCGTAGACGTCGCGGAGCTGTCCGAGGTACGCGAGCTCGTTCGGCCCGGCGACGTAACAGACGGTCGGAAAGAGGGTGTCCTGCACGAGCGGGCGCAGCAGCACGTTGGGGCTGAAGTCGGCGGGCTGCGACCGCGCGCGATCGAGAAACGCGCGCGCCCCGCCGACCAGGATCGGCGCGCGGGCGCCGTCGAGATGGAACAGCGCCGCGTGGTCCTCCTGCGGGACGACCTGGGCGTGGTAGCCGCGCGCCACCAGCTGCGCGCCGGCGGCGGCGGCCAGCCGCGACGTTGCGCCCGCCTGCTCGATTTCGCGCGCAAAGAGCGGCGCCACGCACCTCTTGGCGGCCGGGTCGGCGGCGTCGAACACGATGAGCCCGCGCGCGCCGAGGACCGATTCCAGCCACCGGCCGAAGGCGTCCGCCATCCCGGTGCCCGGGCGGTAGGCGGCGCGCAGCGACTCGAGCAGTCCGGGTGTGAACTCGGTGGCCGGGAGCAGCGCCGCCAGCCGGTCGAGCACCGCGGTCGCCGAGTCGTCCAGGCGCACGCGGGCGACCGGTCCCTCGCCGGCGCCGGCCGGCGTGCCGAGCGAGAGCTCGGCGTGGGTGAGGTCGCCGTCGAGCAGGCCGCACGTTTTCACCTCGTCCCAGTCGTGGTCCTCGGCGTCGATCCAGAAGACGGCGACGGCGGGAGCCGCGTGCTCCTCGGTGACGTGCCGGGCCAGCCGGAGGGCGGTCACCGCCTTGAGGAGCGTGAACAGCGGCCCGCCAAACAGCCCCGCCTGCTGGCCCGTGACGACGGCCACCGTGGCGGCGTCGCGCAGCCGCGCCGCGGCGGCACGGGCCTCGGGCGGCGCGCCGCGGCGGCGCTGCTGGGCCTCGATGAGATCGGCCACCGCCGCCCGCTCGCGCGGATGTCGCTGCGCGCGTTCGACGGCCTGGCGCCAGGCCGAGGGGTCCGCCGGGTTGCCCGCAAAAAAGTCGGCCACGCGCGCGTACTCGAACGCGTAGTCGGCCGCGAGGCGTTTCATCCAGGGAAACCGGCGAATCTCGATCGGAAGGCGGCTGGACGTGCCGGACACGCCGCGGCCGGAGGCGCTGGACAAATCTGTTTGCGGGAGCACCAGCCCGTACTGTCGCAGAGCGTTGCGCGCAGTGTCAATTCGTTTTACGATCCAGCTGCCATCACGCCTGCGCCCACGGTTTCCATATCAAGGAGTTCCGCCACTGGCCGGTTATCAGACGCGCGCCGATGCGAGCGAGCCCGCGCCCGAGTTCGATCTGCCGCTGCACGATCCGCCGCGCGAACCCGTCGCCCCGGTCGTCGTCCGCGACGCCCCGTCCTCGTCGGGCCTGGCCATGGCGGCGGGCATGCTGGTGATCGGGCTGCTCGCGGGCTTTGTGGCCGGCTTCGTCGTGGCGCAGCGCCTGACGCCGCCGCCACCGCCGCGCGTCGTGGATGTGCCGCGCCCTGCGCCCGCGCCGCCAGCCTTCGCGCCGGCCGTGCCGTCCACCGAGCCGACGGTCGGCACGAGCGCCGTGGCGTCTCCCACCGTCGTCGAAGAGCCGGCTGCGCCGGCGCCGGGGGAGCGGCCGGTGCGATGAACGCGCTGCTCGCGCTCGAAGACGGCACCTGGTATCGCGGCGTGGCGGCCGGCGCGCAGGGCGCGGCGGCCGGCGAGGTCGTCTTCAACACGAGCATGACCGGGTACCAGGAAGTGCTGACCGACCCGTCGTATGCCGGCCAGATTGTCACGATGACCGCGCCGCAGATCGGCAACTACGGCGTGGCGCCCGGCGATGCCGAGTCGCAGATGCCGCACGTGGCCGGGTTCGTGATGCGCGAAGCGTCGCCGCTCGCCAGCAACTGGCGCGCCGACGGCACGCTCCGCGAGTACCTCGTGCGCCACGGCATCGTGGCCATCGCCGACATCGACACGCGCGCGCTCACCCGCGTGCTGCGTTCGGCGGGCGTGATGCGCGGCGTGATCGCCACCGGGCAGGCCGACCCCGATCGGCTCGTCGAGCGGGCGCGCGCCATTCCGCGGATGGAAGGGTCCGACCTGGTGCGCGGCGTCACGTGCGACCGCGCGTACGCGTGGCGCGACCGCGCCCCGGCCGCCGGCGACGCCGACCAGGCTGCGTTCGGCCTGGCGCCGGCGCGTCGTGCCATACGGCGGCTGCGCGTGGCCGCGTACGACTTCGGCATCAAGTGGAACATCCTGCGGCGGCTCGACGCCTACGGCTGCGACGTGCACGTGTTTCCGGCGGGCGCGCCCGCACGCGACCTGCTGGCCCTCGATCCGGACGGACTCTTCCTGAGCAACGGGCCCGGCGATCCGGCCGCGCTGACCTATGCCATCGACAACGTCCGCGCGCTCGTCGAATCGCAGCGGCCGATGTTCGGCATCTGTCTGGGGCATCAGATTCTGGGGCTCGCGGTCGGCGGTGAGACGTTCAAGCTGAAGTTCGGCCACCGCGGCGCGAACCACCCGGTGAAGGATCTGAGCTCCGGAAAAGTGGAAATCACGTCGCAGAATCACGGCTTCGCGGTGGATCCCGGGTCGCTCCCGTCCGACGTCCGCGTGACGCATCTGAATCTCTACGACGGCACCGTCGAAGGGTTCCGGCATACGACCAGGCCGATCTTCTCGGTGCAGTATCATCCCGAGGCGTCGCCGGGACCGCACGACGCCGATTACCTGTTCCAGCAATTTCTGGAATCAATGGAGAAGCGCTGAACCCATGCGACGGGCCACGGAGACACAGAGACACGGAGACCGGCGCCTGGGACATCTCCGTGACTCCGTGGCTCTGTGGCTCTGTGGCTCCGTGGCTCGCGGTGAGTAGCTGTCGGTAATGCCCAAACGGACTGACATCAGGCGCGTGCTCGTCATCGGGTCGGGGCCGATTGTGATCGGCCAGGCGTGCGAGTTCGACTATTCCGGCACGCAGGCGTGCAAGGCGCTTCGCGCCGAGGGGCTCGAGGTGGTGCTCGTCAACAGCAACCCGGCCACGATCATGACCGACCCCGAGCTGGCCGACTGCACCTACGTCGAGCCGCTGACGCCGGAGATGGCCGAGGCGATCATCGAGAAGGAGCGCCCCGACGCCGTGCTGCCGACCGTGGGCGGGCAGACGGCGCTGAACCTCGCGGTCGCGCTGGAGGAGCGCGGCACGCTCGCCAAGTACGGCGTCCGGCTGATCGGCGCGTCGATCGAGGCCATCAAGGTGGCCGAGGATCGGCTGCTCTTCCGCGACGCGATGCGCGAGATCGGCATCGAGGTGCCGAAGAGCGGCATCGCCAGGACCGTCGAGCAGGCCGTGGCGCTCGTCGATGAGGTGGGGTTTCCCGCAATCATCCGGCCGTCGTTCACCCTGGGCGGCGTCGGCGGCGGCATCGCCTACAACATCGAGGAGTTCCGCGAGCTGGCGGGCCGCGGGCTCGACCTCAGCCCGGTGCACGAGGTCCTGATCGAGCAGTCGGTCATCGGCTGGAAGGAGTTCGAGCTCGAGGTGATGCGCGACGTCGCCGACAACTTCGTCGTGATCTGCTCGATCGAGAACATCGACCCGATGGGCGTCCACACCGGCGACAGCATCACGGTCGCGCCCGCGCTGACGCTCACCGACAAGGAATACCAGCGGATGCGCGACATGGCGCGCCGGATCATCCGCCGCGTCGGCGTCGAGACGGGCGGGTCGAACATCCAGTTCGCCGTCGACCCCCTGAACGGCCGCATCGTCGCGATCGAGATGAACCCGCGCGTGTCGCGGTCGTCCGCGCTCGCCTCGAAGGCCACCGGCTTTCCGATCGCGAAAATCGCCGCCAAGCTGGCGCTCGGCTACCACCTCGACGAGATCCCGAACGACATCACGCGCCTGACGCCCGCCTCCTTCGAGCCGACCATCGACTACGTCGTCGTCAAGTTCCCGCGCTGGAACTTCGAGAAGTTCCCGCAGGCCGACCGGACGCTCACCACGCAGATGAAGTCGGTGGGGGAGGCGATGGCGATCGGGCGCACGTTCAAGGAGGCGTTCCTCAAGGCCGTGCGCTCGCTGGAGATCGGCAGGTCCGGGAGCCTCTTTCCCTCCGGCCCCGACGACGCCTCCGACGAGGCCGAGGACGAGACGGCGCTGCGCACGCGGCTGGTCGTGCCGAACGATCGCCGCATGTGGGCGCTCTTCCGCGCGCTGCGGCGCGGATGGGACGTGGAGACGCTGCACGAGCTGACGAAGATCGACCCGTGGTTTCTGCAGCAGTTCGCCGACATCGAGCAGTTCCGGCGCATGGCGGCGCTCGGCGAGTTCCGCGACATGTCGTCCGACCTGCTCCGCGCGCTCAAGCGGACCGGGTTCAGCGACGCGGAGATCGCCTCGGTCCACGGCGTCGGCGAGGATCTCGTCCGCCAGCGGCGCGTCGAGGAAGCGCTCGTGCCCGCCTACAAGCGGATCGACACCTGTGCGGCGGAGTTCGAGTCGTTCACGCCCTACATGTACGGCACCTACGAGCAGGTGTGCGAGGCCGACCCGACGCCGGCGCGCAAGGTGGTTATCCTCGGCAGCGGGCCCAACCGGATCGGCCAGGGCATCGAGTTCGACTACTGCTGCTGCCATGCGGTCTTCGGCTTCCGCGAGGAAGGCTTCGAGACCGTCATGGTGAACTGCAACCCGGAGACGGTCTCGACCGACTACGACACCGCCGACCGGCTCTACTTCGAGCCGCTGACGTTCGAGGATGTCATCGCGGTGA
>JACQZV010000193.1 GCA_016213695.1 Acidobacteriota bacterium
CCTGGCCGAACGGCTCAACTGCCTCGCGCCCGCCGACGGTGACGCCTGCGGCGCGTGCGAGGCGTGCCGCCGCATCGCGCGCGGCGTGCATCCTGACGTGATTGTCGTGCTGCCGGGTGAGAGCGGGTCCATCAAGATCGAGCAGGTGCGCGAGGTGATCGATCGCGCGGCGTACCGGCCGTTCGAGGGACGCCGGCGGGCGGTCGTCGTCAACGAGGCGGATGCCATGGTGCCGCAGGCGCAGAACGCGCTGCTCAAGACGCTGGAAGAGCCGCCGCCCGCGTCGGTCTTCATCCTGGTCTCGTCGATGCCGGATGCGCTGCTCCCGACGGTGCGGTCGCGCTGTTCCAACCTGCGGTTCGGACCGCTGTCGCCGGCCGAGGTCGCGCGCGTGCTGACCCGCGATCACCAGTACGCCGATGACGAGGCGCGGGCGGCCGCCGCCGAGGCGGATGGCAGCGTCGGCGCGGCGCTGGCCGCGCGCACGATCGACCTGACCGCGGCCCGCGGCCTCGCGCGGGAGCTGCTCGAGCGCGCCGCCGGAGCGCACGGGCCGGCCCGGCTGCAGGCGGCCAGGGCGATCACGGCGAAGAAGGGCACGAGTGCCGTCGAGCGCGAGCACCTCGTGGTCCTGCTCCGGGTGCTCGCGTCGCTGTTGCGCGATATCGGCATTCTGGCCGCGCGCGCCGATACCCGGATGCTGGCAAACCCCGATCTCGAGGCGGAGCTTGGCCGTCTGGCCGGGGCGTTCGACAGCACGCGCAGCACGCGGGCGTTTTCGGCCGTCGACCGCGCCCTGGCCGCGCTCGAGCGCAACGCCAGCCCGAAGATCGTCGCCGACTGGCTCGTCCTGCAGCTGTGACGCCCGTGAAGCCGCGCATCGCCATCACCGTGGGCGATCCCGCCGGAATCGGCCCCGAGATCGCCGGCAAGGCCGCCGGCGATCCCCGTGTGCGCGAGGCGTGCGAGCCGGTCCTCTACGGCCCGGCGGGCGACCGCGTGTTCGCGCCCGGCGTGCTCTCGGCGGAGGCGGGCCGTGCCGCCTATGAGGCGATCTGCGCCGCCGTCCGCGACGCGCAGGCGGGCCTCGTCGGCGGCATCGCGACCGCGCCGGTGAACAAGCTGGCATTCGCGCGGGCCGGGATGCCCTGGAAGGGGCACACCGACCTGCTGGCGCACCTCACGGACAGCGCGCTGGTGGCGATGATGTTCTGGTCCGACCCGTTGAAGGTGATCCTCCTGTCGGTGCACGTGCCGCTCTCCGACGTGCCGCGGCTCATGACGCGTGAAAGAACCGACGCGGTCATCGACCTCGCCGCACGCGAGCTGCCCCGGTTCGGTCTCGCGCGTCCCCGGCTGGCGCTGGCCGGTCTGAACCCCCACGCCGGCGAGGAGGGGCTCATCGGCGACGAGGAGCGGCGCGTGCTGCGGCCGGCGGTCGATGCCGCCAGGGCACGCGGGGTCGCGATCGAGGGCCCGTTTCCCGCCGATACCATCTTCGGACGCGCGGCACGGGGCGAGTTTGACGTCGTGATCGCGTGCTATCACGATCAGGGTTTGATTCCGGTGAAGCTGCTCGCCTTCGGCCACGCCGTCAACGTGACGCTCGGTCTGCCGATTGTCCGCACGTCGGTGGATCACGGCACCGCGTTCGACATCGCGGGACAGGGCATCGCCGATCCCTCAAGCCTGGTCCAGGCGACGCTGCTCGCCGCGCGCCTGGCTGCCCGAGCGGACTGAGGCGTGTCCACCGACCTTCGCCGGGATTCCGCATCCTTCCGCGACCCCGCGGGCTTCGTGTTCCACGAGGGCGGGCGCGTCCGGCGCGCCGTCACCGAGTACGGGCTGCCGCACGCGCGCGCGGTGCGCGCCACCGGGCTCGTCGATCGGCTGATCGCCTCAGGCCGGCTGCTGCCCGAGATGGAGGTGGCCACCAGCCTCGACGGCCATCCCGGCGTACGGCTCGTATTCGAGCATCCGCGGCTGCCGTTCGTGTCGTATCCGTACGAGTGGCCGTTCCGCGCGCTGCAGGCGGCGGCGCTGCTGCACCTCGACATCCAGCTCGAGGCGCTCGAGGCCGGCGTGATGCTGACCGACGCGAGCGCCTACAACGTCCAGTTCATCGGCGCCCGCCCCGTGTTCATCGATCATCTGGCGTTCCGTCCGTATCGCGACGGCGAGCTGTGGGCGGCGCACCGGCAGTTCTGCGAGCAGTTCCTGCACCCGCTCCTGCTGCAGAGTCTGTGTGGCGTGGCCTACCAGGCGTGGTACCGCGGCCGCCTCGACGGCGTGCCCGGCGCGGACCTGGCGCGGCTGCTCGGATGGCGCGACACGCTGCGGTGGAACGTCCTCACCGGGGTCGTCCTGCCGGCCCGGCTGCAGCGGCTGGCGGGCCGTCCCGCCGTCGAGCGGCGGATTGCGACGGCGAAGCTGTCGCGCGCGGCCCTGCGCGAGATGCTGTCGTCGCTCCGCCGGTGGATCGGCAGACTTGAGCCGCGCGGCCTGGACTCGACCACATGGGCGGACTACGACGGGCAGGTGCCCGACGCGGAGCAGCGGGCGATTCACCAGTTCATCGACGCGCGCGTGCGGCGGGCGGCGCCAGCCATGGTGTGGGACCTCGGCTGCAACGCCGGACGCTACAGCGACGTGGCGCTCGCGGCGGGCGCGGACTACGTCGTCGGTCTCGACAGCGACGAAGGCGCGCTCGACCGGGCGTTTGCCCGCGCGCGCGACCGGCAGATCCGGCTGCTGCCGCTGCTCGTCGATCTGGTGAATCCTTCGCCGAGCCAGGGTTGGCGCGCCACCGAGCGTGAAAGCCTCGTGGCGCGAGGCAAGCCCGATCTGCTCCTCGCGGTGGCAGTCGTCCACCACATCGCCATCGCGCGGAATATTCCGCTGCCCGAGATCGTCGCGCTGCTGACGGGCCTGGCGCCAGAAGGGGTCATCGGCTTCGTGCCGTCCACCGACCGGCGCGCCCAGGCGCTCTTCAAGGGGCGCGAGGAGCTGTTCCGGGACTACACGCTGGAAAATTTTCTCGCGCTCCTCCAGAGCCGCGCGAGGGTCGTCGAGCAGCAGCCGGTGCCCGGGACCGGCCGCGTGCTCATCTGGTTCTCGGCCGCGTGAGGCAGAATGCCGGTGTCATGACCCGCATGCCAGGCAAGTACCTCTTCGCCGCCCTGTGTGCCTTCGTCTCCCTGCTGTCCCTCGGGTACCAGCTCTACATGCCGGCCAGGGTCAACATCCGCTGGGCCGAGGGGATCACGGGGCCGCAGCGGGAGGACCTCGAACGCCGCCACCGGCTCACGCAGGCGACGTTTCAGGGGACCGATCCGGCCGACGACAGCCGCGAGAATCGCACCTGGTCGTATCGAGTTCTTGATACGTCAACCGACAACATCCGGCAGCTCGTGCAGACTCCGGCAGTCGAGGACACGAGCGGCGTGGACCGCAGGAGCTATCGCGTGGAGGGCGGGCCGGACTCGTTCTTCACTCTGCTGTTCTACGCCTGTCTGGTCGGTCTCATCGTGGCTGCGTTCTCCACCTCGTTCGGCGTGGATCGATACTCGGGCTTTGCCGCCATCGTCACTCGCGGAATTCCGGAACTGCCCGCGGAAGCGCTTGGCTTCTTCCGGATGTGCTTCGCCGCTTTCCTGTTCGTCGCGGTGAACCGCCGGCGGCTCGTGGTTGACACAGCTTTTCTGGAACGGGACCGGGTCTTCGACTGGCGGTGGATCGACTGGCTGATCGCGAGGCCGGATCTGGTGGCACGGCTCGAGACCGCGATGCTCGCGCTTCTCATCCTGTTCGGCCTTGGTGTGCTGACCCGGCTCGCGTACGGACTGTTCGCGGCCTGCCTGGTCGTGTGGATTGCCGTCCTGATTCAGCTTGCGACGAACATTCACGTCTGGGAACTCTCGTTCCTGACCGTGCTGACCCTGCTTCCGGTTCCGTGGGGAGACGCGTTCAGCGCGGACGAGATGATCCGCCGCTGGCGGGGTCGCGAGGCACATCGGGGACACGCCGGCAAGCGGTTCGGCTACGCCGTCTGGATGCCCGGCTTTGTCCTGGGCGCTGTGTGGGCCGGCGCGGCGTACTCGAAGCTCGAGGAGTCCGGCCTCAACTGGATCCTTGGCGGCGCCGTGAAGTACCACTGGGTCATCGATGCGCCGGCGGCCCGGGTGGACTGGGGATTGTGGGTGGCGAGCCACCACTGGGCCGCGGTGACGATGTCGGCCTTCGGCGTCGGTCTCGAAACCGTGTTCATCGCCGCAGCGTTCGCCCGGACGAGTGGCGTGCGGACGGCGCTTGCGATAGTGCTCGGGATGCCGCTGCTCCTCGGGTTTTTTCTGTTTCACGGGGTGCGCTGGTGGCCGTGGTGGCTCGTGCTCGTCAGCTTCGCCGTTCCCTGGGACGCGCTCTACCGCGCGCTGGCCTCGCGCGTGCCGGCACAGACGTGTCTGACAGACCTGTCGTCCGCTGCAGAACGCCGGCGCACTCGATTCTGGCAGGGTCTTGACTGGTTCAACCGGCTGCAGTTCGTGGACGCCCGCGTGGAGGCCACCCACCCGCAGGCACACGCCCGGCGATTGGACGCCCTCGATCTCATGCGTTCGGTGCCGGCGTTGTGGCCACTGCGGGTCGTGCTCCGCGGGCTGCGCGCAAAGGGCGGGCGCGCCGTCGGCCGGCCTGTTGAACCGGCGCGGGAACCGGCCGGGATCGACGCACGACCTGAGACCGGCGACGCGCCCCGACATCGCGCCGGGCTGCGGCCGGTCCACGGTCTGGTGGTGGCCATCGTCTGCCTGCTGCAGATCAAGGAACTGCCCGAAGGCATCGGCCGCTTCACGTCCTACTCGAACACCTACGCGTCGATCGAGGCCTTCAACGAAGCGAACCTGAACAGGTCGACGGTTGACCGGTGGTGGCGTGGATACGCCACGCCGCGCGCCCGTGCGTTTGTCAGTGACACCGGCGACGAGGATCTGTTGAGGAACGCCATCCAGCTCCTCGGTGAGAATCAGCCGTTGCCGGCGCGCGAGACGGCGGCACTCCGGCGTCTTGGCGAGACACTGCTCCGCGACGGCGACGACGAGGGTGCGCGGTTGACGCTCGTCCGGGAGCAGCGGGTGTTCGACTGGACGAAGGGCGAGTTCGTCGTGGAAGCCAGCGAGGTCGTCGGGACGCTGGACCTCCGCTCCCTCAGCCTGCTGCGACCGTGAACTCCAGCGCTTTTCACTCCCACGGAACACTGAGACACAGAGGCACTGAGATCGCCTTGGATTAGTCGGGAGCGACGAGCGTGCCGAGCGGCTTGTCACGATAGCGGTAGGAAAACTGACCGCGATTCCAGTCGAAAAGATACTGGTCCTCGACCACGGCGAACCGCCGCGGCGCGCGGCCGCCGGACAGGCAGGCCGTGAGCGGCGCGGCGGAGACCGGGGGGACGGGAGCGCCGGCGTCGAGCACGGCCGAGAGCGCCGGCACCTTGAGCTGTGACGCGCACGCGGTCACATCGGACGTGACGCCGTCGGCATCGACCGCGACGATGCGCCGCGTGATCCCGGGATGCTCGAGGTCGAACACGTCCGTCGACGGATAGGTCCGCGAATACATGTCGTACCGGGACGCCACGGGTTCGAGGTCGATGAACACGGCTGACACGATGAGCTGCTGAAGGGCCAGTCCGGCGGCGCACCAGATCTGTCCGCGCGTCACGCGCGCCGCCGCCACC
>JACQZV010000195.1 GCA_016213695.1 Acidobacteriota bacterium
GCGCGGCCCTGGGCTCGAGCGAGGCATGGGCGTCGGTCGTGCTCAAGGGGGCGCTGGCGGGGAACGGCATGGCGTCGTTTGCGCCGGTGCTCGACGCGGACAAAGCCGACGCCATAAGGGCCTACGTGATCGCGCAGGCGCACGCGGCGCTCGGTCCGGCGGGAACCGGCGGCCGGTAGGGGCCGGGCGGGTGAAATGGTGGTAGCATCGCCGCCAGAGGAGGGTGTATGCGCGTCGCCCTGTTATCTCTGCTCGTTGCTGGCTGGCTGACACAGCCCCCGGCCGTTGCGCTCGCGCGCGCTCAGGCCCCCGCCGCCCAGCCGGCATCGGCCCTGGATTTCGAGTTCTTCAAGACACGGGTTCAACCCATTTTCCTGGCCAGCCGCGAGGGGCATACCCGCTGTGTGTCATGCCACAGCAAGGGGACTCCCATGGTCCTGCAGCGGCTCGCGCCGGGAGCCGCGGCCTGGAACGAGGATCAGTCCCGGAGGAACTTCCAGGTGGTGGCGGCGCGGGTCGTCCCCTACAACCTCAGCCAGAGCAAGATCCTCGTGCATCCTCTGCTGGCCGACGGGGGTGGCGACTTCTATCACAGCGGCGGCAAGCACTGGAACTCGTTCCTCGATCCGGAGTGGCAGACCATCGCCAACTGGGTCTGCGGGCGGAAGGCCGCCGAGAAGCTGGTCGAACTGACCGGTGAGTGCGGCGGGGCGGAGTAACCATCGGCGAAGGGCGGAAGCGTCAACCCGTGTTTTCCATGAGGAGCCGACGATGAGAATCGTTGACGTAGTCCAGCGAAGCCTGATGCTTCTGGCGATCCTGCTGTTCCTGATGCCGCTGACGGCGGCGGCCCAGGATCAGGTTCGAATCCTCCAGAGCAACGCGGCCGGGGACAGAGTGCACATCATCGACGCGGCCACCAACAAGGTCGTGGCGGAGATCAAGGGCATCGAGGCGGCCCACGGGATCACGGCCTCCCCCGACGCAAGCCGGATCTATGTCAGCAATGAGGCCGACGAAACGCTGGACGTGGCCGATGCGAAGACGCTGACCGTGGTCAAGAAGATTCCGCTCTCGGGCCGGCCCAACAACATCGCCATCAGCCCCGACGGCCGACGGGTGTATGTGGGGATCAGGCAGGCGGTGGGGAACAACCCGGGCGTTGCCGACGTGATCGACACGGCGTCCCTCACCAAGGTGAAGAGCATCCGCACGGAAGGTCCCGTCCACAATCTCTATGTCACCCCGGACGGCAGGAACGTCGTCGCCGGCGACGCGTCCGCCGACGGCTACGTGAGCGTCCTTGACACCCGGACGGACGCGCCCGCGTGGTCGGTGAAGCTTGGCGACAACATCCGCCCGATGGCGATCTCGAAGAATCCCGACGGCTCGACCCGGTCGATCTTCGTCCAGGTTGGCGACTTCAACGGGTTTGTGGTGGTGGATTTTGCGGCGCGCAAGGAAGTCGCTCGCATCAAGCTCCCTCCGCTGGCCGCCGGAAGAACGGCGATCCCGGCGGGCTCGTCCGAGTCGCACGGCGTGGCGGTGACCGCCGACCAGAAGACCCTGGTGGTATGCAGCCGGCTGAACAACACGCTCTACACGTACTCGCTGCCTGACTTGAAACCGCAGGGGGCCGCGAATCTCACCGGGCGGGGCTGCGCGTGGGTGACGCTCACGCCCGACGGCAAGAGGGCCTATGCGGCGGACCCGGTGGGGAACTCCACGCTGGTGGTTGACCTCACGTCGATGAAGGAAGTCGCCAAGATCGCGGTTGGACAGGTGCCGAAGCGCAACCACACGATGGTGATTCCCGCCGCGAGGCCGACGGGCACGCGGTAACGTGTTCTGGATCGGCGCCGGCCACGCGGGCTGCCGGCGCTGATTACGGCCACCGCAGCCGCGCGGCGCCGAAGGGCTTCTCGTCGCCGGTCTTCTTGCGCAGGTGCCCGTACATCAGCTCCTCGACGAACTCGACGCACTTGAATTCGAGGAGCTGCACGTTGCGGTCGTGCCGTCGATAGAGCGGCATCCGCAGCGTCCACGGGCGCGTAAACACCTTGGAATCCTCGATCGTGGCCTGATAGTCCACCAGATCCGCGTGCACGGGCGTGAAGCGCTCGACCACGTGGAGCGCCTCGCTGTGGAAGTTGCCGGCGCGATCGAACCACGTCTGGTCGTTGAAGCCGGTCACATCGACGACGAGCGTGTCACCCTCCCAGCGGCCGGCCGACTGTCCCATCCACGTATCCACGGGGGGCGGCTCCACTTTTCCCATCCTGATCACGCGGCTGGCGCTGGCGTACTCGTACGCCATGAGGATGTCGTTGCCGCCGGTCTGCACGATCTGAAACGGATACGGCATGTAGGTCGCCCGCGGCACGCCCGGCAAGTAGCACTTGACCTCCGGGTCTCTGGTCAGCCAGTTGTCGTAATTCTCTTTCTGCTTTGCCACCGCCCACGCCTGGTACGGGATGTCGTTCCCCTCCACCACGCCCTGGCCGGCCGGAATCGCGAAGGTGGCGCCCAGTTCGAGCACGGGCCCCGTGCGGGCCTGATGGTCCTGCAGATTCCAGTTGGCCGTGCCAATCGCCTGCCAGATACCGTTCAGATCCGGCTTGCCGTCCGCCGTGCGCGGCACGCTGACGGCCGGTGTCTGCCCCTCCGCCTGGCTTCGCATCGTCTGCGACGCCGCAAGGGCCAGGGCGGCGGAGGCGAGCGCGACGAGCACGCCTTTCATCCAGTTCGGCATGGAATCTCCTCGCGAGGCTTATCGCGTGCCGGTGGACCGTCCGGCCTTGTCTTTCGCGCGCCCCGCGCTGAGGGTGTTGGCGAGGCCGAGGTTCCCCTCGTGACACGCGTACTCGAAGATCTGGTAGTCCGGCTCCCGGTGCAGCGGTATCGCGACCTTCCAGGGCGCCGTGAACACCTTGGGATCCTCAATCAGCGCCTCGTAGTCGATGGTGTTCTCGTCGACGCGCCTGAAGCGCTCGACGACGTGCAGATCCTCGCTCTGGGGGATCGCTCGCACACGCTGGGAGGCGGCATTGGTCGCGAGGCTGCCTTTGTCGTTGTAGTTGGTGATGTCCACGACGAGCGTGTCGCCGTCCCACCGGCCTCGGGAATCGCCGTTCCACGTGCGGATGCTCTTGCCGACATGCGGGCGCCCGTCCAGGGGAATGACGCGCGCTTCGTGGATCATCTCGTAGAGAATCGAGACGTAGCCGGGACCCTGCAGGATCTGATAGCCGGAGCCGTATCCGGCGGGGAAGAGTCCGCCCGGCACGCCTCGCGTGATGCAGCGCTCCCAGGACGTGTGATTCTCCCAGGAATCCTGAATGTGGAGCAGCTTGTAGGTGCGGCGCTCTTCGGCCCACGCCATGATCGGCACGCGCCCGTTCGGCGGATCCACCACGAGCGATCGTCCCTTCGCGAGCGTCCGGTCGCTGGTGTCGGTGAGAAACGACGCCGGGCCCGTGCCGCGGCCGGACCCGTCGGGATCGCCGGCATAGAGGCCGGGCGTGTCCGTGTCGTCGGGCACTTCAAACGGCGTGGCGGTGTAGTTGGTCCAGATGCCCTGCAGATCGGGCTGGCCGTCGGGTGTGCGTGTCGGGGTCCACTGCTTCGCCGGCGTGTCGGTGGCCGCCAGCGCGATCGCGACGACGGTGGCCGCAAGGGCCAGGGCCACAAGACCTCGATTGCGCATCTGACACCTCGCAGTTGTCTGGATGTCCATTCGCGTGCTCATCGCTTCTCTGCAGGATCCCGGCCATCGGCCGGCGCGCCGGTTCCGGGCGATCCGATGAACAGCTTCTTCCCGTCGGGCAGCGTCACGTCCCTGCCGTTGGCCCGGTTCGAACCGTCCCGCGCTCGAAACCCCTGGACGATGACCGTCGTGCCCGCGGGCACCGTGTTCTTGTTCCAGCCGCGCCGGAGCAGGGAATTTGGCGCGCCGCCTTCGACCATCCAGCTGACGACCCGGCCGTCGGGGCCTTTGACGTCCACGTGCAGCCAGGCATGGGGATTGATCCAGTCCATCTTCGTGACCGTGCCCGTGAGGGTCACGGGCCTGGAGCCGTCGAACTCCGCTGCAAAGGAATGGTGCGCCATGAGCGGCGCGCCGGCCGCCAGCACGACGAGGCTTGCCGACGCGATGAAACAGGGCATTCTCATCGACGTGATCTCCTGGATGAACGGGCGACCGAAGTATACGCCGGGCCGACCGGGGTGCACTGCAGATCCGCCCCGACTGTCAGCGGGCCCGGATAGTATTTCTTCACGTCGGCGACAGCGGGTCCAAGGTCGAATTGGCCGATGTGGCTGAGCACCAGTCGCCTGGCCTGAGCGTCCCGTGCGACACGCCCCACGACGTCGGGCGCGGCATGCAGCGGGCTGGTTGTCCCTGCAGCGATGGCCAGATGCATGACCAGCACATCGGCGCCGCGCGCAAAGTCGACGAAGCGCGGGTCAGCGCCGGTTTGATCCGTGCTGAAGACGATGGTGGCGTTCTGCGCCCGCACGCGGTACGCCAGGGCCGGGATATTGCTGTGTGGGATGCTGATGGCGGTCACGGCCAGGTCCTGCTGGCTCAACACGGTCGACGCGTCTTTCTTCGTGACATCCACCACCGCCACCTCGAGGGGCACACCGCGTCCCGATGATCCACCGAGCGTCCCGGCCAGCACCTGAAAGGCCCCGCTCTTCTGGTCGAAGAGATGGGTGAGGAATGTCGGAAAGCCGGGTACCGCGTCGTTTCCGGAGGGGCCGGAAATGGCCAGCGGGGCTGTCCGGGCCGCGTCGCCCCAGAGCAGGGCGGGCAGGTCGGAGACATGGTCGGGATGGAGATGGCTGATGGCGATGAGCGAGAGGTCTTCCATCCGCGCGTTGGCTTCGCCAAAGCGGAGGAAGGCGCCGCCGCCGGCGTCCACGAGCATCCGGCTCCGGCCGTCGATCCACACGAGATAACCCGCTGACGCGCGGTCGCGATTGATGCGTGGCCCGCCGGAGCCCAGGATCTGGACGGCAACCCCGGTGCCCGGGCAACTCTGGGCCGACGCGCGCGGTGCGACCGAGAACCACGCGAGCATGAAGATCGTAGCGAATCGAATCATGAGGCCTCCACGTGCACGTGCCGATGCCTGTGCGGGGGTAACGGCCAGCGCTCACCCGCGACTCGCTCAGGATGCCGCCCGCGGGCCATCGGGTGCAGCGCCTGTTGGGCCGCGCTACGCATCGATCTCAGGAAACTCTCGCGACCCTCTGAATACGGTGGCGATCTCGACGAGGTCGGGCTTGCGCCGGTACACGATTCGATACTTCCCGGCGACGACCTCTCGCAGGTCAGGTCGCTCTCGCTCCGGCACTATGCGGCCAGAATCGGGAAATGCTCGCAGCCGCTCAACGGCTGCAACAAGGCGCCGGACGGTAAGGTCCGCCCAGGCCGGCGAGTCGATCTCGATGAACGCGCGAATCTCCTCGAGATCAGCGACTGATCGGGGAGACCAGAGCAGCTCGATCACACGCCAAGGCGCCGCTTAACCTCATCGTGTGGGATTCCATCGCCACGATCGAGCTGCGCGAGACCTTCCTCGATTTTTGCCAGGAACACCAAACGCTCAATGGCATCGTCGACTGAAGCGTCTGGCGGCAATTCGCGAATCGCCTCAACCATCTGATCCCGGGTGATGCGATGTGGCATATGACCTTGATTCTACTCCTTGTCCTTCCAGCGCCTCAGCAGCGACTTCGTCGGCCCAACGATGGGCGCTCACCCGCGAGCCGCGCGGGCCGCCCCAGGATCATCCCGGATGCCTCAGGCGCGGCTCGTTGGGTGCAGCGCCTTGTTGGACGGCCGTGCTCAGCGCTACAGTTGAGGTATGAAAGTAGCCTTCGAGTTGCCGCCGGCGCAAGCTGAAAAGCTCCGTCAAGAAGCCGAGCGTCTGGGTGTGCCCGCCACCGAATTGGCACGAGCGGCCGTCTCGGACCTGCTGGCAGCGCCAGATGACGACTTTCGAGCCGTGGCGTCGCGAGTGCTGCGGAAGAACCAGGAGCTATACCGGCGCCTCGCCTGATGCGATACCTCACGCTCGGAGAGGTCGTCGATCTCCACCGTGCGGTGATCGAAGCCACTGGCGGCGCTGCCGGGATCCGTGACCTCGGCGCGCTGGAATCCGCGCTCGCCCAACCGAGAGCCAGTTTCGGAGGCCTCGACCTTCACGCCTCGCTCGTTGACAAAGCCGCAACCCTCTGTTTCTCGTTGGTGAACAACCACGCCTTTATCGACGGGAACAAGCGCATCGGCCATGCGGCGACCGAAACATTCCTGATCTTGAACGGCAGCGAGATTGACGCTCCCGTCGACGAACAAGAGCGGCTGATGCTCGATCTTGCGTCCGGTCGGCTGACGCGCGAGCAACTCGCCGCTTGGCTCCTTGCCCACCTTCGCCAGGCCGGTTGATTTTCCGCCGTCTAACGGCCGCGCCTTCAGCCGCGAGCGGCGCGCCCGACTGGCCGATTGAGGGACGGCGCTGGCCTCACGATCCCCATCAGCGAAGTCTCCAGCACGCGCCC
>JACQZV010000194.1 GCA_016213695.1 Acidobacteriota bacterium
CTTGGCGAGCGCGTCGGCCGCCTGCTTCAGCGGGCCGGGCCGGGCCTTCGAGAACTGGCTCACCCGGATGTAGCCGGTCGCCGGGTTCGCCATCCGCGACGACACGTCGCCGCCGGCAAGGCGCTCGCGCACGAGCGCGACCTCATGCGGGTCGGCCGCGTTGCCGCGAATGACGAGCAGCGCGACCTTCGATCCCGGCGCGCCGCGCAGGAGCCGCGTGCCCTCGTACGCCGACATGTCGCGCGTCGGGCGACCGTCGATGGCGCGAATGAAATCGCCGGGACGGAGGCCGGCCCTGGCCGCCGGCGAGCCGTCGCGCGCCGCCACGACGCGGAGATAGTACTGGCGCGTCAGGTCGAGGCCGACTTCGGCCGGACCGCCGAGGTCGGCGGCCTCGACGCTCTTGACCAGGTCGGGCGTCAGAAATGCGCTTTCGGGATCGAGGCCGTCGGCCAGCCCCCTCATCGCGCCTTTCATCGCCTGACGCACGTCCACCGGCTCGACGTAGTTGTTGATCACCAGCGAGACGACGTCCTCGAACACCCGCAGGCCCTGGTAGGCGTCGTCTTTGGCCATGGCCTGGCCGAGATAGCCGCCGACGAAGGCGAAGGCCATGATGCAGGTCGACAGGATCAGGACGAACGTGCGGCTGCGGGGCGTCATCGGGGTTTCAACCATTGTATGGGATCGACCGAACGGCCGTCGATGCGCACCTCGAAGTACAGGGCCGGCGGGCCGGCGGGTGCGGACCCCACGCGTCCGAGTTCCGTGCCGGCGTCGACGGCATCGCCGGTGCGGACCGACACCGCGTCGAGGTATCCGTACAGCGAGAAGGTGTTGCCGCCGTGGTCGACGATGACCAGATTGCCGAAGCCGGTGAACGCGTCGGCGTAACTGACGGTTCCCGGATGTACGGCGCGGACCGGCGTGTCGGCGGCCGCGGCGATCTCGATGCCGTTGCGGACGGCCGTCTCGCCGAGCCGTCCGGACGACTGTCCGAACCGGACGGCGACCCGTCCGGGGGCCGGCCAGTCGAGGGCGCCGCGAAACGGCGCCAGCGGGACGGCGATCGGTTCCGGGGTGCGTCCCGCCGCGAGATTGGCGACCTGCTGCTGCAGCCGTTCGTAGGCCAGTTGCAGCTCCCCGGCGAACTGGGCGTTAACGTCGCGGCGCGCGTCGATCTGCGCGATGAGCGCCGAGCGTGCGGCAACGGCCCGGTCGGCGGCTGCCCGTGCCTGCCGCGCCTCGGCCTCGCGCGCTTCGAGCGCGCGCAAGTCGTCTTCGAGCGTCGCGCGCTGCCGGCGCATCTGGTCGAGCGTCCGGCGGTGCTCCGCCAGGCGCAGCTCGTTCATGCGCATCAGCGCGGCCACCGCGCGCGCCGCGCGGCTGAAGTCGCGCATCGTACTGCCGCCGAACAGCAGCCGGGCGTACCCGCCGCGGCCCCGTTTGTAGACGTCGACGAGCTGCACCTTGAGGTCGGGCAGCTGGGTCAGGCGCTGCCGATCGAGCGCCTCGAACTGCGCGGTCGCGGCGCCGACGGCCGCCTCGCCGTGCGCGACCGCCTCCCGCGCGCGCCCGACACGCTCGACCTCAAGCTGCTGCTCGATTTCGAGCGCCCGGAGCTCGCCGAGGACGGTGCGCGACTGGCTCGCGAGCCGATCGGCTTCGGTTTCGAGTGCGCGAATGCGTTCGTTGACGCGGCGCGCCTGCGCGTCGGTCTGCGCGGGGTCGGGCGTCTGCCCCGCGACGGCGGCCTGGACGGCGAGCAGCGCCGCGAGCCACGGCGTCACGGTGGCGCGGAGAATCCTGCTCACAACGGTGAGAGAATTATAGCGTGCGCGTCGTCGCGCTTGACGTGGGAGAGCGGCGTATCGGCGTGGCCGTCAGCGATGCCACGCTGACGCTGGCGCGGCCGGTCGGCGTCGTCCGGGTCAGCTCGCTCGGGGCCGGCGCGCTGCAGGCGGCCGCATCGGAAATCGCACGGCTGGCGGCCGAGGAAGACGGCGTGTCAACCGTCGTGGTCGGGCTGCCGCGGCGCCTGGACGGGTCGCCGTCGGATCTGACGGCACGGATTCGCGCGTTCGCTGCCGATCTTGGCCGCGTGACACAGCTACCCATCGTGCTCCAGGACGAGCGGCTGACGAGCCGCGAAGCCGAGAGCCGGCTCGCCCTCACCGACAGGGACTGGCGCTCGCGGAAGCGCCGCCTTGATGCCGCGGCCGCCGCCGTCATGCTCCAGGATTACCTGGATGCCCGTCCCGGCCCTTCCATTCCCCTCGCCGTCGATCCCGGACACTGATGCGGACCGCCGCCGCCGTACTCCTGGTCCTGGTGATGTTGTGCGCGGCCGCCGCGATCGGCGGCCTGGCGCTGTCGGCGCGCGTCCACGAGCCGTACAAAGCATTCGAGGCGGCCGGACGGTTCGTCGATCTGCCGCCGGGGACAACCACCGCCGCCATCGGCCGGCGCCTCGTTGACGCCGGCGTGGTGCGTGACATGGTCACATTCCGTGCGGCCCTCTGGTGGACCGGCCGGTCGCAGAGCCTGCAGGCGGGCGAGTACCTTTTCGACCGCGCTGCCAGCGCGGTCGACGTGATCGAACGGCTGGCGCGCGGCGACGTGTACACGCGGCGCATCACGTTTCCCGAAGGGCTGACCCTCCGCGAGATGAGCCGGATCTATGAGTCGCGCGGCTTCGGCCCGGCCGGCGAGTTCCTCGCCGCCGCGCGCGAGGGTTCGCTCGTCCGCGACCTCGACGCGGACGCCCGCGACCTGGAGGGTTACCTGTTTCCTGAAACCTACGCGCTCGCACGGGACACGCCGGCGCGGCGCCTGATCGCGATGATGGTGGACCGGTTTCGCGCGACCTACATCGACCAGCTGCACGGCCGCGCGGACGCGGGGGGGCTGACCGCGCGGCAGGTCGTGACGCTGGCGTCGCTCGTCGAACGGGAAACGGCACGACCGGACGAACGGCCGCTCGTCGCCGCCGTGTATCGAAACCGCCTGAAGATCGGCATGCCGCTGCAGGCCGATCCGACCGTGGTGTATGCGCTGCAGCAGGCGGGACGGTACGACGGCAACATCCGGCGCCAGGATCTTTCTCTCGACTCGCCGTACAACACGTACCGCTACCCGGGCCTGCCGCCCGGTCCCATCGCGGCACCGGGAAAATTGTCGCTCGAGGCCGCCCTGATGCCCGCTTCAGTCGCCTACTTGTATTTTGTGAGCCGCAATGACGGTTCACACGTTTTCGCCCGGACATTCGCCGAGCACACGCGCAACGTCAGGCGATTCCAGGTGCTGTTCTTCCGCCGGTAAGCGGCGGCGGCAAGCCCTTTCTTAAGGTATATTTACAGCGTTCATGCCAGTGCTTCGACTTGCCCCGGTGACCCCGGCGCCGCATCTGCCGGTAATCGATCTGAAGCTCGGCCTCTCGAAGACCGTTGGCCGGGGCCGGCAGGCCGACGTGATGGTCGACGATCCGAGCCTGTCGCGGCTGCACGCGCGCGTGAGCCTCGACGACTCCGGACAGCTCGCCATTGACGATCTCGGCAGCACCAACGGCATTTTCGTCAACGGCACCGAGCAGTTGAGCGCCTTCCTGACGCCGGGCGATGTGGTGCGCTTCGGCCGCGTCGAATACGTCGTCAGTGCGGAAGAAACCGAGCGGTTGGCGCCCGACGCGCCGGCCGTGTCGCAGACGGTCCTGCGGCGGGTGGCGATGGACTCGGCGCTCAAGGTTGACCGTCTGGTGCTCGAGGCGCTGCTGGCCACGAGCCGCGAGATGATGGCGTTCGAGGATCTGCCGGCGCTGCTCGAACGCGTGCTCGACCGCCTGGCCTCGATCGTCAAGCCCGACCGGGCGGCCATCCTGCTCATCGACAGCCAGACGGGCGCGCTGATTCCGCGTGCCGTGCGGCCCTCGGGCGCGTATTCGTCGGTGTCGGAGTTCGCCAGCTCGACGGTCGTGCACCAGGCGCTCGAGGCGCGCGACGTCTTCATCGTGCACGACATCCGCATGGACCCGCGGCTGCAGCAGGCGGCGAGCGTGCTCCTGGCGGGCGTGCGGTCGGTCATCTGCGTACCGCTGCTCGGCCGGTCGGGCGCCATCGGCGCGCTCTACGCCGACAAGCTCGGCGTCGAGCAGTTCGCGCCGGAGCTGGCCGAATACGCCGCCGCCTTCGGCGGCCACGCGGCCGCGGCGCTCGAAACAGCGCAGCTCTACGACGACCGGCAACGGCACTTCCGCGCGACGCTCGAGGCGTTCGCCAAGGCGATCGACGCCCGCGACCACTACACGTCGGGCCACTCCGAGCGCGTCACGGCGTATTCGCTGGTGCTGGCGCGCAAGAGCGGCCAGTACGCCGCCGATTTCGAAACCATCCGGCGCGCGGGGATGCTGCACGACATCGGCAAGGTCGGCGTCCCCGATGCGGTTCTCCTGAAGGAAGGGGCCCTCGATGCACGCGAGCGTACGCTCATCGAGGCCCACGTCACCATCGGTTACCAGATGCTGGAGCCGCTGCCGTTCCTCGGCGCATCTCTGCCGGCGGTGCGCGGCCATCACGAGCGGTGGGACGGCGCCGGGTATCCGGATCGCCTGGCGGGCACCGACATCCATCCGCACGCGCGGCTGATGGCGGTGGCCGACACCTACGACGCGATGACGTCGCGGCGGCCGTACCGCGATGCGTTGTCGGCCGGGGAAGCGGCGCGGCGACTGCGCGTCGACAGCGGCGCGCAGTTTGATCCGGCCATGATCGAGTTGTTCGACCAGGTCGAGCAGGAGTTCGCGGCGCTCCACGAGGACCGCGACGCCGCCGCCATGCGTGCGGAGCTACTGCGGTCTGTCGGGTGAGCCCGCGGCGCGCCCCGCGCCGCTGATCACCCAGTTCTCCCCGTTCTTTCGCAGCGTGTAGAGGGTGTGCTGCCTGGCGGTCGTCTCCCGGCCGCCCGATTGCAGCGTGCAGGTGTGCGTGCTCTGCACGTCGGCCTGTGCCACGGCCGGGTCGGTGGGGGTCAGCGTCAGCGTCGCTTGGTCGAACGTCACTTCGTACACGAGACACTCACGAAACGTGCGCTCCATCGACTGCCGGAGGTCCCGGGGCAGCGTGGGGAACGCAGCCGCGACAGCCGTCATGTCCCGGTTCCTGTATCCGATGCGAAATCGCTCCATGGCCGCCTGGATGCCGGGACGCGCCTGCTCGAGGGGATCCGGCGGCGCAGCCGTTAACCAGGGGAACGCCGCCGCCCCGATGGCCAGCGCCGCAAGGCCGACGCTGACGAGTATCCATGTGCGCCGGGACGAGTGAGGCGCCGGGGCGGGCCGCGCGGTCGTGGTCGGCGGCCGCGGCGCCGCAGTAGCAGGTCGCGTGGGCGCGGTCGCGGGCCTGGCGGTCCGCGGCTCGCTTGCCGTCCCCTCCTTCTTCCTGACGCTCCACGTCTGCGGCGCCGGCGCGGGGGCTTCCATCGACGGCGCCGCGATCGGGACAGCGGGCGCCGGCGCCGGGTCCGGCATCCCGCCGTACATCGCCGACGGGACGGCCGCCGGCGGCGGCTGGTCTGCGCCCATGGACTCCAGCGCGGCACGCGAGATGACGACGGTGCGCTGCTCGTCGGCTGCATCCAGACGGCGCTGGATCTCGACGATGGCCGCGCGCATTTCCGACAGGTCCTGGAAGCGGTCTTCCGGCGCCTTCTGCAGCGCGCGGACGATAAGCCCTTCAAGGCCGGCGGGGAGGCCGGGCGCGATATCGCTCAGCGAGGGCGGGTCGTGGTACGGCAGGCGTTGGAGCAGCCCGTCGTTCAGACTGCCCTTGAACGCCTGTTGATAGCTGAGGAGTTCGTACGCGACCGAGCCGACCGAGAAGATGTCGCTGCGCAGATCGATCGCCTTGCCGAGCATCTGCTCCGGCGACATGTAGTTCAACGACCCGATCAGCGCGCCGTCCTGCGTCATCGCCGATCCCTCGATGCGCGCGATGCCGAAATCGAGGATGCGGACCATCCCGTCCTTGTCCACCATCACGTTGGCCGGCTTGATGTCCCGGTGGACGATGCCGGCGCGATGCGCGAAGTGCAGCCCGGAGCAGATCTGTTCGAGGTAGGACAGTTTGACGGCGATCGGCAGGTCGCGGCGGTTCTTCACGACGTCGGCGAGCGACTCACCGTCGACGAACTCCATCACCATGTAGGGCTGGTGCTCGTGCTGGCCGCTGGCGTAGATGGTGATGATGTTCGGATGGCGGAGGGCGGCGGCCGCCCGCGCCTCGCGGAAGAAACGGTCCAGGACCTCCTGGTCGTGCACTTCTTCGCGGATGACCTTGATGGCCACCTGGCGGTTCAGTTCGCTGTCGCGCCCCAGGTAGACGGCGCCCATGCCGCCCGAGCCGATCTGGCCGAGCACCTCGAAGTTGCCGATGCGGGTTGGGAGCGTAGGCACTAAACCCTTGAAGTCCCGCGGATTATACCCATTTGCCTAGACCGCCTCGACGAGCACCGCCGTCGCATTGTCGGGGCCCCCGCGGCTGTTGACCCGTTCGATCGCTGCGGCGCAGATCTGCTCGAGGCCCCGGCTGCTGTCGCCGATGAGGTCCGCGATCTCCGGATCGGTCAGCACGCCATGAACGCCATCGGAGCAGAGTAGCAGCCGGTCTCCCGGCTGGACCTTCAGCTCCAGGATGTCGACGGGCATCCCCGCCTGACCCGAGACGGCCCGTGTGACGACGTGGCGGAGCGGGTGCGTGCGCGCCGCCGCGGCGTCGATGAGCCCCAGCGCCATCTGCTCGGCGACGACGGAGTGGTCGCGCGTGATCTGCAGGAGCTCGCCGCCGCGCAGCAGATAGGCGCGGCAATCGCCGACATGCGAGATGGCCAGGTCGTCGTTCCCGAAGAGGGCCGCCGCCAGCGTGGCCCCGCTGCCGTCGAGCGCGGTGTTGGTCTGCGCCCGCACGGCGAGCGTCCGGTTGGCGGCGCGGATCGCCACCCGCAGTCTGTTGGCGAGGATCGACAGGCGTGCATCGAGCCCGTCCGGCCACGTCTTGTCGGAATCACCCGCGGTCTCGCGAATGAAGGCCGTGACCGCGTCGGTGATGGTGACCGAGGCCAGCTCGCCGCTGTTGTGGCCGCCCATGCCGTCCACGACCGCGAAGAACCGCAGCTCGCCGTCGGCCACGAACCGGTCCTCGTTGTGCGACCGGACCCGGCCGGTGTCGCTGGCGGCGCCAAAGCGGAGATTCATGCCGTTCCACCGTCCATCTTACCGCTCCCCCCACTTCAGCTTTTCGCGGAGCACCTCGAAATAGCCGCGGGCGCGCGCGGTGACGAGGCGGAGCGTGCGGTCCGATCGGCGAATGCGGACGAGGTCGCCTTCGTTCAGGGTGTACCCCGACTGCCCGTCATAGGTGACGAAGACCTCGTCGGTGCCGCCGCCGGCGTGCGTGCGGATCTCCACCTCCGCGTCCCCGGGGATGACGACCGGGCGGTTCGTGAGCGTGTGCGGCGCGATGGGCGTGAGCACGAGCGCATCGACTTTCGGGTGCACGATGGGTCCGCCGGCGGCCAGGTTGTAGGCCGTCGATCCGGTGGCGCTCGCCACGATCAGGCCGTCGGCCTTGACCCGGGTGACGAAGCGGCCGCCGACCCAGACCGACAGTTCGATCATCCGCGAGATGGCGGTCTTGGTGAAGACGACGTCGTTGAGCGCGATGCGGACATCGACGCTCGCACCGGTCCGGTGCGCCTCCGCCGCCAGCATCGCGCGTTCATCGAAGGTGGCGGTGCCGGCCAGCACGCGCTCGAGCGACGGGGTCAGTTCGTCGATGCGGATTTCGGTCAGGAAGCCGAGGCTGCCGAAGTTGACGCCGAGGATGGGGATGTCGCGTCCGGCCGTCGCGATGCGGGCCGCCATGGCGAGCAGCGTCCCGTCGCCGCCGAGCACGACGACGAGATCGACCTCGCACGGCAGGGCGTCGCGTGTCGCGACGCGCGCGTCGAGGAGCGCCGGGCCGCCGAGCGCCGCGGTGTCGCGCTCGTACACCGGCTCGACGCCGCGCGCGGCGAGCCAGGCGCCGAGGCCCGAGAGGTGATCGGCGGCGGCAACCAGGCCGTGCTTGGCGACGATGCCGACA
>JACQZV010000197.1 GCA_016213695.1 Acidobacteriota bacterium
TCCAATTTCTGCGAACACTGACGGGCACGCTCGCACCGAGGCCCAAACCCGACCAGTATACTTCCCGCGCGGCCGCCGCTCGCGGTCAGACGCCGTAGAAGCCGTCAACCGTTGCTGAGAACGTTCACGCCGGTGACGTGGAAGTAGCGTGCAGCCTGCAGCATGTGGCGGTCGTTGGTGTAGACCTCTTCAAAGCCGTGTTCCTCGGCGCAGGCCAGGTGCAGCGCGTCGCCGGATCGGACGAAGACCGTTCCCGGAATGTCGAGAACGGTTTTACGGGCCTTGTCCAGCAGCTCAGACGTCACGCCAAACCACTGCCACACGCCGTTCTTCTCATCGTCTTCGAACTCCTTCAGGATCGCCGTCATCTCCCGGCGCGTCACGTGACGCTCTCTGACGTGCCGTTTGAGGATCGACGCAAACTCGAGTCGGGCCAGCTCACACGATGCGAGGCTCGCTGCACCGTAGGCGACTTCGCGAACTCGATCCGCGCCCGGCTCATTGAGGTAGCACTTGGCGATGTACGTCGCGTCAAAGTAGATCACCGATCCTCGCGCAGTTCGGACAGGTACACGGCTGAATCGACCGGCACCTTCGACCGTTTGCGTATGGCGGCCTCCCGATTGGGGAGGGGCCGGCCGGTGACCGATGCATCAAACGGCTGAAGCGCCGCGACGCGGCGACCGCGATCGGTGACCACGATCGGACCACGACTGGCCGCGTGGCGAACCCAGCGCCCCGTCTTGAGGTGCAGTTCACGGATGGAGATCGTCTTCATGTGCACATGGTGACACATTTCGAGGGATCACTGTTTCCGGACGACGACGGTCGTCCCTGATGGCCTCCAGCGATCGTCGGTCTTATCGGCAGCGGCCGGTTTACACTTACACGCATGATGCTCCGTCTTCGCGCCCGGCTGGCCGTGCTCGCGGCCGTCCTCGCCGCGGCCGTCACGTACGCCGGCGCCCAGCAACCGGTCATCCCGGCCGGCGCCTTCACCGCGCCGCTCGACGCGGTCGTGCCGGTCGATCCGCAGATCACCGTCGGCACGCTCCCGAACGGCCTGCGCTACTACATCCGCGTCAACACGCAGCCGCGGGGCCGCGCCGAGCTCCGCCTGGCGGTCAACGCGGGATCGGTGCTCGAAGACGACGACCAGCGCGGCCTCGCGCACTTCGTCGAGCACATGAGCTTCAACGGCACGCTGCACTTTCCGAGACTGGCGGTCGTCGACTTCATGCAGACGCTCGGGATGCGGTTCGGCGCGCACGTCAACGCCCACACCGGCTACGACGAGACGGTGTACGAACTGCAGATTCCAACCGACAGCGCCGCGGTGATCGACCGCTCGTTCCTCATCATGGAGGACTGGGCGCACGACGTGACCTTCGACCCGCGCGAAATCGACAAGGAGCGGGGCGTCATCCTCGAGGAGTGGCGGCTCGGGTTGGGGGCCGACGAGCGGATCCGGAACGCCGAGTTTCCGCTGCTCGTGAAGGGGTCGCGATACGCCGAGCGCCTGCCCATCGGCACGCCCGACATCATCCGGACCGCCAGCCCCGACCGGCTCCGCCAGTTCTACACCGATTGGTACCGGCCCGACCTGATGGCGGTGGTCGCCGTCGGCGACTTCGACCGGGCGGCCATCGAGGCGACCATCCGGTCGCACTTCGCCTCCATCCCCGGCGCCGCGTCGGGGAAGCCGCGGCCGGCATTCGCGGTGCCGGAGGCGCCGGGGACCAGCTACCTGGTGGCCACCGACCCCGAGGCGACGAGCACGCGCATCGACGTCACCCGCAAGATGGCGGCGCGCCCCCTGGCGACGATCGGCGCCTATCGCCAGAACATGGTCGAGCGGCTCTTCAGCGCCATGCTGAGCGCGCGGCTCGACGAGATTGCGCAGGCGCCGAAGGCCCCCTTTCTCGCCGCGCAGACCGACCGCGGCCTCATCGTGCGCACCGAAGAGGTCACCACGCTGGCCGCGCTCGTGCCGCCTGGCGGCGTCGAACGGGGCCTCGCCGCGTTGCTCGCTGAAATCGAGCGCGTCGCGCGCTTCGGGTTCACCGACACCGAGCTCAGCCGCGAGAAGCGGAACGTGCTGCGATTCTTCCAGACGCAGCTCGTCGAGAAGGAACAGACCCCCTCGCCGCAGCTCGCCGACGAATTCGTCCGCAACTTCATGCAGGAGGAACCGATCCCGGGCATCGCCTACGAGGCCGGCCTGAACGAGCGCTTCATGCCCCAGATCATCCTCGACGAGGTCAACCGCCTCGCGAAGGAGTGGATGCCCGACCGCAATCGCCTGGTCGTCGTGACCGCGCCCGGGAAGGACCGCGCGTCGCTGCCGAGCGAGGCGCGGCTGGCGGCCGTGATCGCGGGGGCAGCCGGCGCGGCGCTGACGGCGTATGTCGATACGGTCAGCACGCAGCCGCTGCTGCCGCGCCTCCCCGTGCCCGGTTCGATCGCGGCGACCTCGACGAAAGACGACCTCGGCATCACCGAGTGGACGCTGTCCAACGGCGTCCGCGTGGTGCTGAAGCCGACCGCGTTCAAGCAGGACGAAGTCCTGTTCCGGGCCGTGAGCCCCGGCGGCACCTCGCTCGCCAGCGACGCCGACTTCATCCCCGCCGCCACGGCGGCGCAGGTGGTGGCCGAGGGGGGCCTCGGCACGATGCGCCGCATCGATCTCGACAAGCGCCTCGCCGGCAGCACGGCGGTCGTCCGCGCCGACATCGGGACCACGGAAGACGCGCTCGCCGGGGGCGCCGCGCGCGCCGATCTCGAGACGATGTTTCAGCTCGTCCATCTCACGTTCACCGCGCCGCGGCCCGACCCGGTCGCGTTCGGCGTGCTCAGGGACCGGCTGGCGGCGGCACTGGCCAACCGGCAATCCACGCCGGACGCAGTCTTCGACGAGGCGCTCCAGGCCGCGCTGAGCCAGAACCACCTGCGCGCGCAGCCGCTGACGCCGGCCCGTCTCGGCCAGATGGATCTCGAGAAGTCGCTGGCGTTCTACAGGGACCGGTTCGCCGACGCGAGCGATTTCGTCTTCGTCTTCGTGGGGAGCTTCGACCTCGACACGATGAAGCCGCTCGTGGAGCGGTACCTCGGCAGCCTGCCGTCGCTCCGCCGGCACGAGGCGGTGCGCGACGTCGGCATGCGTGCTCCCGCAGGCGTGGTCGAGCGGCAGGTGCGCGCGGGCCTCGAGCCCCGCAGTCAGGTGAGCATCGTCTTCACGGGGGCGTTCCAGAACGACGAGATGCACCGGGTGATCGCCCGGACGATGGCCGAGACGTTGAGCGGCAACCTGCAGCGGGAGCTGCGAGAGGAGCTGGGCGGCACCTACGGCGTGAGCGTCGAACCGGCCTTCACGAAACAGCCGGCCGGGGAATATCGCATCGAGATCGGCTTCGCCTGCGACCCGGCCCGGACCGACGCGCTCGTCAAGGCGGCCTTCCTCGTCATAGACGACTTCAAGCGGAACGGCCCGAGCGCAGGACAGGTGGCGGATGCGCGCGCGGCGCTCGTGAGAGACTTCGAGACGAACAGCCGCCGGAACGAGTACCTCCTGAACCGGCTGCTCTTCGCGTACGAGTACGGCGAAGACGTCAGCCAGGTCTTCACCATGCCGCAGATCTACGCACAGCTCACCGCGCCGCTCGTCCGCGACGCGGCCCGCGTGTACCTGGACACGAGCCGCTACGTCCAGGTGACGCTGCTGCCGCAGGCGAAGTAGTCAGGCGCCCCTACCGGAAGAACTCCACGCGCGCCTCGCGCACGAACACCGGGTTCGGCGGCGCCAGCGAAATCGGCCCGTTGATCCCCAGCACCGCCACGACAATCCGCTCGCCCGGCTTCACCGCGTCAGCCAGCACGACCCGGTTCGGCAGGTTGAAGCCGACAATCATGTTGCCGCTCGGCTTGCCGACCGCGCGCGGCAGCTGTCCGTTCACCCACACCTCCGCGTAGTCATCGACGATGACGTGAAAGACGGCGAGGGCGCCGGCCGTGTCGAAGGCGCCGACGCGAGGCGGGATGGTGAGCGCAATCCGGTACCACGTCATGAACACGCCGCCGCCGCCGCGGCGATCGGCCAGCGCCTTGGCCTCGATGACCGGCCACCGGCCATCGTCAAAGCTCGCGTCGCCCGCCTTCGGCTGCAGGTCGTAGGACACCTTCCACGGATCGGCGTTCGGCCGCGGCGGCCCCTCGACGATCCGCGCGTCCATGTTCCGCCACTGCCCGCCGAACACCGCGACCCCCTCGGCCGTCATCAGGTCCACGGCCTGCGCCGGTGGTCCGGCGGGCGCCAGCTTCGGCGCGGGAGCGGGCGGCACGGCCGGTGGCGCGGCCGGCGCCTGGCGGGCGCGCGCGGGCGCCACAGCCAGGCTCACGAGCGCGACGACGCCGACGAGCAGACGGCGCGGGTTACGCACGGGCGGGCGCCGCCGGCTTGTACATCACGCCAATCACGACGCCGATCAGCAGCATCTCGACAAACGATGCGATCGAGGCGAGCGTGGCGATATCACCCCCGATGTTGAACGTCACGTAAATCGGAATCGACACAAAGCCCGTCATCAGGAGCGCCAGCAGCAGACCGTAGCGCAACCCTTCACCGATGCCGATGCCGCCGTCGTAGCCCTTCGCGTAGATGTAGGTCATGACGAACATCGCCACGAGACTGCCCGCGAACATCAGGGGCAGGTTCGCGTTCACCGCCGCCTCCGCCCGGAAGACCGCCGGATACTGCGCCATCCGCGGGCCGAGCATGCCCATCCACACGACCATCCCGTAAATCGCGTCGGCCACCCAGGTCACCACCGCCGCAAGCGCCAGCCGCTTGTAATCCATGGCACACCTCCAGAAGTAGATTGACGAATCTACGGATTGACGAATTGACGGATTCTAGCGCCGTTCGGCATACACTGCTGCCTATGCGGCTTCCGGCCGTCACTGCCTTCGCCGTCGGCGCGGTCCTGCTGGCCAGCCTGGCGTGGGCGCAGTTCGGCCGCGGGGGCAACGCCAGCATCCAGGCGCACATGGCGCACCCCGGCAGCTTCGACGGCCGCTTCCACTACTGCCGCGCGGCCTACCGCATGAACCCGGCCGGCGACGGCGGCGGCTGGCTCACCGACTACCCGCTGGCCGACATCGACCTGTCGATCCGCCTGGCCGAGCTGACAAAGATTCCGGTCAGCTTCGACGCCACGAAGCAGCCGCGGCACCTGATCGTCCGCCTCACCGACAACGAGCTGTTCCAGTGCCCGTTCATCATGATGCAGGAGGTGGGGACGCTCTTTTTCAGCGACACGGATGCGGCGATCCTGCGGACGTACCTGCTGAAGGGCGGCTTCCTCTGGGTGGATGACTTCTGGGGATCGTATGCGTGGGGCATCTGGGCCGCGCAGATTCGCAAGGTGCTGCCGCCGGCCGAATTCCCCATGTTCGATCTGCAGCCCGATCACCCGATCTTCCACACGCTGTTCGACCTGAAAGGCGTCCCGCAGGTCCCGAGCATCAATTTCTGGTACGGCAGCCGCGGCGGCACCTCGGAGCGCGGCGCCGACAGCGCGCAGGTGCACGCGCGCGGCATCGCCGACCCGACCGGACGCCTCATGGTGCTGATGACGCACAACACGGATGTGAGCGATTCGTGGGAGCGCGAGGGAGAGGACCCGCAGTACTTCTACACGTTCTCGGTGCCGGGCTACCAGGTGGCGGTCAACGTCCTGCTGTACGCGCTGACGCACTAGCAGTGGGCAGTGGGCCGATACTGTCTCAGACTCGGAAGTACTCGGGTTCGGCGCCCTTCTTCCATTTGATGTTGCAGCCGAGGCTCGGCCGCTGATCCGGAGGCGCCGGGCGGCCCGCCAGCAGCGCATCGACGGCGGCGCTCAGGTCGCGGCCGGTGACGGGCACCGGGCTGTTCGGCCGGCTGTCGTCGAACTGGCCGCGATAGACCAGCCGCAGCCGCGCGTCGAACAGGAAGAAATCCGGCGTGCACGCGGCGCGGAACGCCTGCGCCACTTCCTGCATGTCGTCGAACAGGTACGGAAAGGTGTAGCCGACCTCGGCCGCTTCCTTGCGCATCCCGGCCTGGTCGTCCTCCGGAAACTCGGCGATGTCGTTGGAATTGATCCCGATGATCGCGAGGCCGCGCGCCTGCCACTCCCCGGCAAGCCGCGCGAGCGCCGCGCGCACGTGCCCCACGAAGGGACAGTGCGGGCAGAGAAACACGACGAGGAGACCCGCAGCGCCGGTGAAATCGTGCGAGGTCACGGCCTTGCCGTTGAGATCGCGCAGGCGGAACGCCGGCAGCGCGGTCCCGAGTTCGAGCATCGTCGACGACGTGGCACCCATGTCGGGTATGGTAGCGCAACCACTGGATATAATCGGTTTCGATGGCGCAGTGGCTCGTGAAAGAAGAACCCGACCATTACGGCTACGACCAGCTCGAGCGCGATCGCCGGACCGTGTGGGCCGGCGTGCGCAACCCGCTCGCGCAGAAGCATCTCCGCGGCATCCGCAAGGGCGACCGCCTCTTCTACTACCACACGGGCAAGGAGAAGGCCGTGGTTGCCGTCGCGCGCGCGGCGAGCGACGCCTATCCCGACCCTACCGATGCGTCCGGCAGGCTGTACGCGGTCGATGTCGTACCCGAGACACGGCTGCCCCATCCGGTGACGCTGGCAGCCATCAAGGCCGACCGCGCGTTTGCCGCGTGTCCGCTCGTGCGGATGTCGCGGCTCTCGGTGATGCCGGTCACCGATGCGGAGTGGGCGCGGATCACCGGGATGAGCCGTTCGTGACATTCGGGGCGTTCTCGTGAGACCCCTGCTGCTGTTCGCGGTGCTTGCCGGCGCGCTGGGCGCCGGTACCGTCGCCTCGCACGCGCAGCAGAGGCTGCCATCGATCCTCGTGTCGCGCCAGCTGGCCGAGGCCGAAGGGCTGCGCGTCGGCGACACGGCGCAGCTTGCCGTGGACGAGTAGGGCGCGCGCGCGCGGCCGTTCCGCATCGCGGGCATCTTCGAGCCGACGCCCGACCCGATGCGGCTCGGCAGGGTGCCGCGCAAGGTGCGCCTTCACCTGCCCGACATGCTGGCGCTCACCGGCGATCCGCTCACGCCGCCGGGCACCGAGACCGTCGGCACGATCAACGTCGCGCTCGCCGACCCGGCGGACGCCCGCGCGTTTGCGGCCGACGTCAACACGCGAACGCCTGGAGTGTTCGCCGGCCGCGCGATCCGCCCGGGGTCGAACGGCACGTTCGTCGTGCTCGAACGCTTCCATCTGGCCATCGCCATCGTCACGATCGTGGCCGCCACCGTGTTTCTGCTCGCGCTGTCGATCATGCTCGTGGACGAGCGGCGCGGCACGGTCGGCGTGCTCCGGCTGATCGGGCTCCCCTCCCGTCGCATCCTCCTGCAGGTGCTCCTCGAAGGGCTGCTCATCGCCGGCGCCGGCGCCGCGTTCGGGCTGGCGCTGGCGTTCGTCTCCGAAGGGCTGATCAACCGGTTCTTCCAGTGGCGGTACGACACGGCGCTCGTGTTCGTCGCGGTGACCTCACGCGTGGCCGCGTTATGCGTCGCCATCGCCGTCCCCCTCGGCGCGGCGGCCATCGTCACCGCGTCGTGGGCGCTGCTGCGGCGCGGCGCGCTGAGGCTGGCGCGGCGATGAGGGCCCCGCTCGCCTTCGCGTGGCGCAGCCTGGTCCGCCAGCCGGCGCGCGCCGCGCTCGCCATCCTCGGGGTGGCCGCCGTCGGCGCGCTGCTGCTCGACATGCTCCTGCTGTCGGAAGGGCTCGTGCTGTCGATGCGCGAGCTGCTCGACCGCATGGGGTTCGACATCCGCGTGACGGCGGTCGAGGCGCTGCCGGGCAGCGGCCCCGACCTCACCGATGCGCCGGCGGCGGCCGCCGCCATCGCGGCGCTGCCGGGGGTGCGCGCCGTCCGGACCATCCGCTCCGAAGGGGTCGAGCTCTGGACGGACACGGTTCACTCGGGCGGCATCTTCCTTGGCGTCGGCGGCGAGCCGGCACAGCTCTGGACGATCCTGCGCGGCCGCGACCTGGCGGCCGGTCCCGAACTGGTGATCAGCGAGTATGCCGCCGACCTGCTTCACCTCGAGCCGGGCGACACGGTGACGGTGCGCGCGTCATGCGACGGCGGTCCCGAGGCGCCGCCGCCGGCCACGTTCCGCGTGGCCGGCATCGTCGAGCTGCCGTTCGACACACCCGATGCCGTCACGGCAGGCACCACGCTCGCCAGCCTCGAGGCGGCGTGCGGCGTCACGGGCGGCATCGCCGATTTTCTCGCCGTGGCCTCGACCGGGGACGCGGACGCGGCCGCCGCCCGCATCCGGGCCGCGCGGCCCGACCTGCGCGTCTTCACCAACGACGAGATGATCGGCCTGGTGCAGCAGGGCGGGTTCACCTACTTCCGCCAGATTTCCACGGTGCTCACGGCGGTAACCGTCTCGTTCGCCCTGCTGCTGATCACGGTGCTGCTGACCGTGTCGGTCAACCAGCGGCTCGCCGAGGTGGCAGCGCTGCGCGCGCTCGGCTTCTCGCGGCGGCGGGTGGTGCTCGACGTGCTGTGCGAATCGGCGCTCATCATCGGCCTCGGCGGCGCGCTGTCGCTGCCGCTCGGCCTCCTCCTCGCCTCCTGGCTCGACACCATCCTCAAACGGATGCCGGCCATTCCGGCCCAGATACACTTCTTCGTGCTCGAGCCGCAGGCGCTCGCCGCGCACGCGGCGCTGCTCGCGGCGACGGCGCTCGTCGCTGCCGTCTATCCGATGCAGATCGTCGCGCGCCTGCCGATTGCCGCGACGCTCCGGAACGAGGTGATCTCGTGACGGACGGCCCGAACGGCGCCGTCGTCAGCGCCGTCGGCGTGAGCCGCGCGTTCTCCATGCCCGCCGGACCGGTCGTGGCCGTGCGCGACGTGACGCTGACGATCGCGCCGGGCGAGCACACCGCCATCCGCGGCCCGTCCGGCTGCGGCAAGTCGACGCTGCTCCACATCCTCGGCTGCGTGGACGCACCGACGTCGGGATCGCTCATCTTCGACGGCCGCGACGTGGCCGGGCTGAGCGACCGCGCGCGGAGCCTGCTGCGGCTGCGGCACATCGGGTTCGTGTTCCAGCGGTTCTTTCTGCTGCCGATGCTCACTGCGGCCGAGAACGTGGAGCTGCCGCAGGCCGAGGCGGGCGTAGCGAAGGCGGAGCGGCGACACCGCAGCCTCGAGCTGCTCGACTACGTCGGGCTGGGCGCGCGCGCCGGCCACCGGCCGTCGCAGCTCTCGGGAGGCGAGATGCAGCGGGTGGCCATCGCACGGGCGCTCGCCAACCAGCCGCGGCTCCTGCTGGCCGACGAGCCGACGGGCGAGCTCGACCAGGTCACCGGCGAGCACGTCGCGGCGCTGCTCGACCGCGTCAACGCCGACGGCACCGCGCTCGTCGTCGTCACGCACGACCTGGCGCTCGCCGGCCGCGCCCGGCGCGTGCTGACGATGCGCGACGGGCGCATCGAGGACGAAGCACGGCAATGATCGGCCGGCTGGCCGTGCGATCGCTCACCGCGCACCCGGTGCGCAGCGCCGTGCTGGCGGCCGGGTTCGGTGTCGGCGTGGCCGTGATGGCCATCCTGCTCGGCGTCGCCGAGATCGTGCTCCAGCAGGCGCGGGCGCCCGCCCTGGTCGGCGGCGGCGACGTCATCATTCACCTGGCCCCGAACGTGCCGGCGCGGCTGGTCCTGACCGGCACGCTCCAGGCGGAGGCGCTGCGGCGCCGCGTCCGCGTGGCGGCGCCTACGCACGCCGTGCCGCTCTACCTGATCCACAGCGGCCGCACCACGCCCGTGGATGCACGCGGCGGCATCCCCAGTCTCGAACGCGCGCTCGGCGACCCTGAAACCGCGGGCGCGGCCGCGTGGACCGACTCGCCCGCCGACATCGAGTGGGCTGAAGACACGCCGGCGCACACGCTGCGCGCCGTAGACCGGTTTCACCCGGTGCCCGACGCGCCCGACTGGTCGGGGTCGTGGGCGGA
>JACQZV010000198.1 GCA_016213695.1 Acidobacteriota bacterium
AAGATCGAGGTCGAGATCGTCGTCCAGGACTCGATGGCCGACGAAGCGATCAAGGCGATTATCGATGCGGCGCGGACGGGTGAAATCGGGGATGGCCGCGTCTTCGTATTCCCCGTGCTCGAGAGCTACCGGATTCGCACCGGCGAGAAGGATGTGTAGCGGTTGAGCCACTTCCTGCAGCTGCTGCTGCTCCTGGCCATCGTCGTCACGGCGGCCAAGCTGGCGGGCGCGCTCGCCAGCCGAATCGGCCAGCCGGCGGTGTTCGGCGAGATTCTCGTGGGCCTCGTGCTCGGCCCGACCGTCCTGAACGTGCTGGGGTGGCCGCTCTTCGCGGCGCCGGCGGGCGGGGGCGCGGCCGGCGAATCGGCGGCGCTGCTGCCCGTGTTCCGCGACCTGTCGGAGATCGGCGTCGTGCTCCTCATGTTCGTGGCCGGACTCGAAACCGACGTGGCGGAGCTGCGCCGCGTCGGCTCGGTGGCCTTCTGGTCGGCGTTCGGCGGCGTGGTGTTGCCGTTTGCCGGGGGCGCCGCCGTCGCCGTGGCGTTCGGCTACCCGCTGTACTGGGAGGGCATCTTTATCGGCGCCATCCTCACCGCGACGAGCGTGAGCATCTCGGCGCAGACGCTGATCGATCTGGGCGCGCTGCGCTCGCGCGAGGGGTCGACCATCCTCGGCGCGGCCGTGATTGACGACGTCATGGGCATCATCGTGCTGTCGCTGGTCGTGGCGTTCGCGCGCGCGTCGGCTGGCGGCGTCAACCTCGGGCAGATCGCGATTGTGGGCGTCCGGATCGCGGTCTTCTTCGCCGCGGCCGTGATGGCGGGTCGCTGGCTGCCGCACGTCTTCCGCTGGGCGTCGGCGCTCGGCGTCAGCCAGGGCGTGCTGGGGGCGGCGCTGGTCGTCGCGTTCCTGTACTCGTGGGCCGCCGAATATGTCGGCGCGATCGCCGCGATTACCGGCGCGTACGTCGCCGGCGTGTTGATTGCGCAGACCGAGTTCAAGAAGCAGGTGGATGCGGGCATCCATCCGTTGACGTATTCCATGTTCGTGCCCGCGTTCTTTATCGGCATTGGCCTGCAGGCCAACGGCCGCGAGCTGGGCGACCGCGCCGCGTTCACCGTCGTCCTCGTGCTCGTGGCGATCGTGGCGAAGGCGGTCGGCTGCGGCGTGTGCGCGCGGCTCGCCGGCTTTACGACGAAGGAGGCCGTCCGCGTGGGCGCGGGGATGATCTCCCGTGGCGAAGTGGGGCTGATCGTCGCCGGGTACGGCCTCGCCAGCGGATTGATCGACCGGGAGGTGTTTTCGGCCAGCGTCATCATGGTGCTGGCCACCACGATGGTGACGCCGCCGCTGCTGCGCCTCCTGTTCCCGCCGCGGCACGGCCCCTCCGTGGTTGTCGAGGAAACGGTCGCCGGACCGCCCGAGCCAGTCGAGGCTTCCTAGCGCTCACCGCAGGCACATCCGTGTAATATACGCGGCGACCTTTCATTTCACCGGGGGAGCAGAAATGAACCAAGCCGATACCGCCTGGATGTTGATTGCAACCGCGCTCGTGCTGCTCATGACACCAGCGCTGGCGTTCTTCTACGGGGGACTCGTTCGTTCCAAGAACGCCCTGAACACGATGATGATGAGCTACATTTCGCTCGGGTTCGTGGGCGTGCTGTGGGCCCTGCTCGGGTACTCGCTGGCGTTCACCGAGGGCAATAACTGGATCGGCAGCCTCGCCAACGCATGGCTGAATGGCGTCGGGCTGGAGCCGAAGGGCACCATTCCGCACGTGCTCTTCATGGCGTTTCAGGCGACCTTCTGCATCATCACGGCGGCGCTCATCTCGGGGGCGATCGTCGAGCGCATGCGGTTTTCCGCCTACGTGACCTTCATCTCCCTCTGGTCGCTCGCCGTCTACGCGCCCATCGCCCACTGGGTGTGGGGCGGCGGCTGGCTGGCCGACATGGGGGCGCTCGATTTCGCCGGCGGCACCGTCGTGCACGTCAACGCGGGCGTGGCGGCGCTGGTGGCCGCGTTCGTGCTCGGCAAGCGGCAGGAGTATCCCTCCTCCTCGCTCCTGCCGCATAACGTGCCGTTCGTGCTGCTCGGCGCCGGGCTCCTGTGGTTCGGCTGGTTTGGCTTCAACGCGGGCAGCGCGCTGGCGGCCAATGGCATCGCCGGCCTCGCGTTCGTGACGACGATGCTGGCGCCGGCGGCGACGCTGGTGGTCTGGAGCTTCCTCGACCTGTTCCGATCGGGCAAGCCGACGGCGGTCGGCGCCGCCACGGCGATCGTCGTGGGGCTGGTGGCCATCACCCCGGCGGCGGGCTTCGTCAGCCCGATGAGCGCCATCATCCTCGGCGGGCTGGCGGCCTTCCCGAGCTACATCGCGATGCAGATTCGGGCGAAGACCTCGCTGGACGACTCGCTCGACGTGGTGGCGGCGCACGGCGTCGGCGGGGCGACCGGCGCGCTGCTGACCGGCGTGTTCGCCGAAAAGAGCCTGAACGGGATCGCTGACGGCCTGCTGTTCGGCAACCCCGGCCAGCTCGCCACGCAGGCGATAGCCGTGGCTGCCGCGATCGTTTACAGTGGCGTCGTCAGCTTCATCCTGCTGAAGCTCATCGGCGCGGTGATTCCGCTGCGCGCGAGCGAGTCGGACGAAGGCGCCGGCCTCGACATCACGCAGCACGGCGAGGAGGCGTACCTGCACGTGGGCAGCACGTCGTCGCGCGCCGAAGTCATGTAGCCGGGACAGACTGATACCGGCGGAGGACACGCTATGAAATCAATCAAGAGCATCGTCCGGCCGAACAAGGTCGATGATGTGAAGGACGCACTGGCCAAGCTGAACATTTCGGGAATGACGGTCACGGAAGTGCGCGGCCACGGCAAGCAGAAGGGGCATACGGCCATTTACCGGGGCAAGGAATACAACGTCAGCCTGCTGCCGAAGATGGAGATCGAGAGCGTCGTGCCCGACACGATCGTGGACGAGGCCATCAAGGCGATCGTCCAGGCGGCGCGGACCGGGGAGATCGGCGACGGCCGCGTCTTCGTCTTCCCGGTGCTGGAGAGTTACCGGATCCGGACGGGCGAGAAGGAGTCGTAACCCGGATCACTCGTACCGCAGCGCCTCGATCGGATCGAGGCGCGCGGCGCGGACGGCCGGCACCATCCCGAAGGCAATGCCGACCGCGGTGGAGAAGCCGAGGCCGAGCGCGAACGACCACCAGGGGAGCGACACCGGGAAGCCGGTCGCCAGATTGACGCCGACGCCGACGGCGCTGCCGAGTGCGACGCCCAGGATGCCGCCCACCAGCGTCAGCACGACCGCTTCCGCCAGGAACTGGAACAGGATCGCCTGGCGCCGCGCGCCGAGCGCCTTGCGGAGGCCGATCTCGCGCGTGCGCTCGGTCACCGACATCGTCATGATCGCCATGACGCCGATGCCGCCGACCATCAGCGCGATCGACGAGATGACGACGAGCGCCAGGACGATCGCGCGGCTCACCTGCTGCCACACGGCCAGCGCCGCATCCTGGCTCACCACGTCGAAGTCGCTCGGTTCATCGACGCGCAGGCCGTGCCGGATGCGCATGATCTCCTGCACCTCCGCGACGAGCGCGTCGCGGGTGGCGCCGTCGCGCGGCGCGGCGGCAATCAGCACGCTCTGGTGCGTCTGACTGCCTCGCCGGAAGACCTGGATGCCGAACTGCCGGCGGTACGTCGTCTCCGGGATCACCACGAAATCGTCCTGGCCGAGGTCGAAGCCGCCGGCGGCCGGCCGCTTGCCGAGGACACCGACGACCCTGTATTCGACGGGACCGACGCGCACGGGCTTGCCGATCGGATCGAGCCCCGCGCGGCCGAAGAGCGCCTCGTACGGCGTCTGGCCGAGCACGACGACGTTCCGCCGCCGGTTCACCTCGGTCTCGGTGAAGAAGCGGCCCGCGCGCAGTTCGAGAAAGTTGATGTCGGCGAACTTCTCGGTCGCCCCGAGCACGGCGAGCATCTTCGTGCTCTCGCCGCGGGAGGAGATCCGGGTCTGCGTGGGCGGCCCGCCCGCGCCCAGCCAGATATCGACGATCCCCGCCGAGGGCGCGAGCTTCTCGATGGCCCCGGCGTCTTCCACGGTCAGGTTGGGGCGGCGCAGCAGTTCGGTGACGGTGCGGCCGGCGGCGATGCTGACGCCGCTGAACTTGGCCACGAAAATCGTGTTCGGCCCGAGCGCGCGGATGCTGTCGCGGAGGGACATGTCGAAGCCGCGGATGAGCGACGTCATGCCCACGATCGCCGTGATACCGATGACGACGCCGAGCACCGTCAGCCCGGAGCGCAGCGTGTTGGCGCGCAGCGTGTCGAGCGCCAGCCGGACCACCTCGCGCAGGAGCGCGACCCGGGGAGTCATTCGCGTCTGAGCGCCTCGATGGGATCGAGCCGGGCGGCGCGCGACGCGGGAAACGCGCCGAAGCCGAGCCCGACCGCCGCCGTGATGCCGAGCCCAAGCACGACCGACCAGGGCTCGATCCGCGCGGGCAGCGGTGTCGCCATCGCGATGCCCTGCGCGACGAGAAAGCCGAGGCCGATGCCCGCCAGCCCGCCGCAGACCGAGAGCGTGATCGATTCGGTCAGCACCTGCCAGAGAATGTCCCGCCGGCGGGCGCCGACGGCCTTGCGAAGACCGATCTCGCGCGTCCGCTCGCTGACCACCATCAGCATGATGTTCATGATCACGATGCCACCGACGACAAGCGACAGCGCCACCACCCCGACCAGCACCGCAAAGATCCCGGTCGTGGCCTGCTGATAGAGCCCGAGGAGCGTATCGGAGGCATACATGCCGAAATTATCCGGCTCGCTCGGTTTCAGGCGGCGCGCCACGCGCAGCGCGACCGTCGCGTCGTCCATGGCGGCGGGCAGCCGATCGGGCGACGCCGGGCGGACCATCAACGACAGGTTCTGGCGGGCGCCGAAGAGCTTGACGTGCGCGCCGAGGGGAATCACCGCGAATCCATCCATCGACGCGCCGAACACGCCGCCCTTCCGCTCGCTGACGCCGACGACGCGGAAATGCACGCCCTGGATCCTGACGACCTTGTCGATCGGGTTGACGTCGCCAAAGAGCTGATCCGCGACGTCCCGGCCGAGCAGCGTCACCGGGCGGTTCCGATCCACCTCGCTGGGCGTCATCAGCCGCCCGCGTTCGGCGGTGAACGTGGCGAAGTCGCCGTAGTCGCGGGTCACACCCTGGATCTGAATGTTCTCCAGCACCTGGTCGCGGTAGGCGATGGTGCCGCGGCGCTGGGCCTGCGCGGCGACCGACGACACCGCCGGGCTGAACGCCCGCACCGCCGCGGCCTCGGCGAGGGTGATCGTCGGATTGTGCCGCGTGCGCTCCTCTTCGTCCGCGGTGAGTGTGGCGCGGGGGGGCACGCGCTGGATGGTGAACGCGTCGGCGCCGACGTCGGTCAGGATGGCGCTCGAGACCGCCGCGTTGACCCCCTGAATCAGCGACACGACCGTCACGATGGACGTGACCGCCACGATGTTGCCGGCGAGCGTCATGAACGAACGCAGCTTGTTCGCCCAGATGGAGCGGAGCGCGATGACGACCGACTCGACGATCTGATGCATGCGCTATCGGCCGCCGGGCCGATCCTGGAGCCGGACCGGCGATCCGTCAGCAAGCTCTCGAACCGACGTAAACGGGCCCGTGATCACCTGGTCGTTCTCGCCGAGGCCCGATACCACCTCGAAATAGCGCTCGCCCGCGATGCCCACCTTGAGGGGCATGAAGACGGCGCGGCCGCCGCGCAGCACGAAGACGCCTTCGGTTTCGCGGCGGGTGTGGCCGGGCGGCTCGGGCAGCGGCCCTGAGGGCGCCGGCTCGGCGCGGCGGAACAGCCGGAACCGGCCCGGCGGCGCCGGCGGCGGGTCGCGGACCAGCTTGCCGGCGGGGTCGTAGAGCAGCTCGCGCACCGTCAGCGCCTGGATCGGCACCGACAGCGCACGGCTCCGCGTGGCCGTCGTGATTTCCGCCGTGCAGGTAAAACCGGGCCGGAGGTCGGGGACGTTGTCGTCGAGCGTCACCGACACCTTGAAATTGGTGGCCTGCGCCGTGCTCGTGCTGTCGGTGCTGCCGGCGTTCTGAATCGGGCTGTTGCCGATTTCGCTGACGCGTCCGCGGAACGTCCGGTCCGGCACCGCGTCGATCGTGACGCGCGCCGGCTGGCCGATCGTCACGTCGGGAATGTCGGTCTCGTCGACGTCGATCTCGGCCTCGATGAGGGACATGTCGGCGATCGTGAGCAGCACCGTGCCGGCGTTGTTCATCGTGCCGACCACGACGTTCTCCCCCTGCTCGATGTTGCGCCGCGTGACGATGCCGTCCATCGGCGACGAGATGATCACCTGGCTGAGGGAGTAGCGCGTCGTGGCCAGGCCGGCCTGCTCCTGCTTGATCTGCTCCTCGCGGGTGCGCACCTCCTGCTCGCGCGCGCGCAGCTCGGTCTCGCGCACCTCGACGTCGTTCTGCGCGCGGTCGAGCGCTTCCCGCGTCGTCAGGCCGCCGCTCCATAATTCCTGCTGCCGCCTGAGACTCTGGCGTGCGAGATCGAGCGTGACGCGCGCCTGCTCCACGGCGGTGCGCGTCTGCTGCAGCGACGACCGGGCGGCCGCCACCCCGGCTTCGCCGCGCTGGATCTGGCCTTCGAGCGCCTTGGGGTCGATCTCGAGCAGAAACTGCCCGGCCCGCACGCGCTGCCCCTCTTCCACGGCCAGCCGCGTCACGCGCCCCATCGTGGTCGCCGAGATGTTGACCTGCCGCTTGGGCTGGATCTTGCCCGACGCCGACACGATCGCCTCCAGATCGCGGGGCTGCACGGCTTCGACCGCCACGGCGGGGACGTCCGGCGGCCGCAGCCAGAGGGCCAGCCCGCCGCCGGCGGCCGCGAGGAGGACGAGGGCCGCGACGAGCAGCCGCCTGGCCGTCACGCGGTCCCTCCGGCGAGCGCCATCGTGATTGCCAGCACGCCGGCAAGCAGCACGTAGACGCCCATGAACGCCAGCGCGAGCCTCCGGACCGGCGTGCCGTACACGGCCGACAGGCCGACGGCCAGCACGACGGTCCACCAGAGCACGAACAGGTCGAGAATGCCGAAGAAGCGGGCGGGGAGCGAGGTTTCGGCGAGCGCCGGGACGAACAGCGCGAGCGTCGCCGGGTTCGCGAGCGTTTCACGCGCGTACACGAACGGCGCGGTGACGACCTCCCGGAGCGCCAGAATCACGCCGGCGTGGGAGACGACCGCCAGCACCTGCGAGTAGGTGGCGCCCGGGCGGCCGGTCAGACGGAACGCGCCGACGAGTACGGCCGACAGGACGACGGCGAGCAGCGGGATGCTGGCAGACGCGCTCGCCACGGCGTACGCCGCGCCGTTCCCGGCGGCGCGCCGCATCGCCTCGTACCGCGCGTCGTCAACCTGCTGGCCGACGGCAAGCGCCGTGCGCTCCCACCGGTCGAGCAGCGCGAACCGGCCGATGTCGGTGCGCAGGAGCAGCGCCGACGACAGGGCGGCTGTGACGAACGTCACGACGAGGATATCGAGGGTTCGGGGCGCTGCCGCAACATGTTCGAGGGTGGCCCGCGGCGTGCGAACCACTCCGACGATGCGGGCTGCCAGAGAGATGGCCGTCGTCACTCGCGCTCCTGCTAGGATCCCATCTTATAGTCTGCCGATGCTCCCTCGACGGCTCACATGTGTCGCTTTGCTGTGGATAGGCGCGGTCACCCCGCCGGCGGTGGCCTCTGCCCAGAGCGCCGAACTGGTCGGCAGCCGGGCGCTCGGCATGGGGGGAGCCTTCGTGGCCGTGGCTTCCGACAGCAGCGCGACCTGGTGGAACCCGGCCGGGATTGCCGCCGGGCCGTTCCTCGATGTCGCCATGGCGCAGTCGAGAGTGGAGGTGGCCGAACGGCTGCCGGCCTGGCGCCAGAAGGTCTCCTGGTTCGCCCTCGCCACGCCGCCCATCGGTCTCAGCTATTACCGCTTTCGTATCACGGACATACAGCCGTTCGACCCTACAGGGCAGGGCGGTGCTGACCGAGAAGAGAGACGAGCGGGAGTGCCGGTGCGCTCGCTGTCGGCCAGCCAGCTGGGCGTGACGCTCGTCCACACGCTGCTGTCCGGCGTGCACGCCGGCGCGACCTTGAAATATGTTCGCGGAACGGTTCAGGCCGGGCGTGATGATGGTCGTGCTGCGCCGGGCGTGCTGCTCGATCGGGGCGACGCGTTTGACGAAGGAGACGGAGAGGGCCGCTTCGACATGGACGTCGGCGTGCTGGCGGTTGCCGGCGCCGTCCGGGTGGGGGCGCGGATGCGAAACGTGCTGAAGCCCAGGTTTGGCCCCGTGCGCCTGCCGCGGCAGACGCGGGTGGGCGTGGCAATCGACGCCGTCGCGCTCGCCCGGACGCCGCTGACCCTCTCGGTCGATGCCGACGTCGAGCGCTACGCCACCGCGTGGGGCCGCCGCCGCGTGGTAGCGCTCGGCGGCGAGCAGTGGCTTCGGGATGGGCGTCTCGCGGTGCGTGCCGGCGGGCGGGTCAACACGACCGGCGGCGGCGAGCGGGCCGCGACGGCGGGCGCCAGCGTGGCCGTGCGCGCCGGGGTGTACCTCGACGGGCACGTCGTGCGCGGCGGCACCGCGGACGAGCGCGGGTGGGGACTTGCAGCACGGGTGTCGTACTGATGAAAACGGGCCGCGGAGACACAGTGACACGGAGCGTGGAACCCACGTTGTCTCCGTGCCTCCGTGTCTCCGTGGCTGGTCGTCGCTGATATGGCTGTCCGCATAGGCGAGCTTCTCCTCAAGGAGAAGCGCATCACCGTCGATCAGCTCCAGGAGGCGCTCAACCATCAGCGCCAGCATGGGGGAAAGCTCGGCCTGAATCTGGTGACGCTCGGGTTCGTCAAGGACTCCGACATCACGGCGCTCCTCAGCAAGCAGTACGGGGTGCCCTCGATTTCGCTCGCGGAGTTCGAGGTCGACCCGGCGGTCATCAAGCTGGTGCCGGCCGAGACGGCCCAGAAGTACCAGATCGTGCCGCTGGCGCGTGCGGGCGCGACGCTGACGATCGCGATGACCGACCCGACCAACGTCTTCGCGATGGACGACATCCGGTTCATGACGGGCTACAACGTCGAGCCGGTCGTCGCGTCGGAAATCGGCGTGCTCGAGGCGCTCGCGAGGTACTACGGCGTGGCGGCGGGCAACGGGGCGGGCGGGACGGCGCCCTCGTGCGCGCTCGAGGTCGCGAGCCGGGCGCTCGAGCAGATGCCCGCCGACGCCGACGCGGCCAACGTCGAGGTCCTCGAAGACCTTGAGGAGATCAGCGCCGAGACGCTCGAAAAGCAGGGGGAAGAGGCGCCGATCATCAAGCTGGTGAACGTGCTGCTGATGTCGGCGATTCAGAAGGGGGCGAGCGACATCCACATCGAGCCGTACGAAAAAGAGCTGCGGGTGCGCTACCGCATGGACGGCCTGCTCTACAACATCATGTCGCCGCCGCTGAAGCTCCGGGATGCGATGACGTCGCGCATCAAGATCATGGCGAAGCTCGACATCTCCGAGAAGCGCCTGCCGCAGGACGGCCGCATCAAGATCCGGTTCCAGGACAACGGCAAGCCCAAGGACATCGACTTCCGCGTCTCGTGCCTGCCGACGCTGTTCGGCGAGAAGATCGTCATGCGGCTCCTGGACAAAGACAAGCTGATGCTCGACATGACGAGGCTCGGGTTCGAGAGCGAGTCGCTGGCGAAGTTCGAGGCCGCCATTCTGAAGCCGTGGGGCATGGTGCTCGTGACCGGTCCCACCGGGTCGGGCAAGACCAACACGCTCTATTCGTCGATCTCACGGATCAACACGACCGACACCAACATCATGACGGCGGAAGATCCGGTCGAATTCAACCTGGTCGGCATCAACCAGGTGCAGGTGCGGGAGAACATCGGCCTGACGTTCGCCGCCGCGCTGCGCAGCTTCCTGCGGCAGGACCCGAACATCATCCTCGTCGGCGAGATCCGCGACTTCGAGACGGCGGAGATTGCCGTCAAGGCCGCGCTGACGGGCCATCTGGTGCTCTCGACGCTGCACACCAACGACGCGCCGAGCACGATCAACCGGCTGATGAACATGGGCATCGAGCCCTTTCTGGTGGCGAGCTCGCTCAATCTGGTCTGCGCCCAGCGTCTGGTGCGGCGTGTCTGCAAGCACTGCGTCGAGCCGGCCCCGACACCGCCGCAGGCGCTGGTCAACGCGGGCTTTACGCCCGAGGACGCCAGGTCCGTCGTGCCGCAGCGCGGCAAGGGTTGCGACAAGTGCAACAACACGGGCTACAAGGGCCGGGTCGGTCTGTATGAGGTGATGGAAGTCACCGACGAGCTGCGGGAGTTGATTCTGGTCGGCGCCTCCGGGCTCGAGCTGCGCCGGAAGGCCGTGGAGGAGGGGATGCTGACGCTTCGCCAGAGCGGCCTGCGCAAGGTCAAGGAAGGGGTCACGACGATCGACGAGGTCGTCAGGGAGACGGTGAAATAATCATGACGCTACCGGAGTTGCTGCAGAAGGTTGTCGAGATGGACGGTTCCGATCTGCACCTGGCCACCAAGACGCCGCCCCAGATCCGCGTGCACGGCCACCTCGAGCGGCTCGACGGTCCCGACCTGTCGCCCGCCGACACGAAGGCGCTCACCTACAGCGTGCTGACCGATGCGCAGAAGAAGCGGTTCGAGGAGACGCTCGAGCTCGATTTCTCGTTCGGCATCCAGGGCGTCGGCCGCTACCGCTGCAACATGTTCCACCAGCGCGGCGCGGTCGGGGCCGTGTACCGGCTGATCCCGGAGAACGTCCGCACCTTTCAGGATCTCGGGCTGCCCGCGGTGGTGGCGACGCTCGCCGAAAAGCCGCGCGGCCTCATCCTGGTCACCGGCCCGACCGGCAGCGGCAAGTCGACCACGCTGGCGGCGATGATCGACAAGATCAACAAGGAGCGGCACGACCACATCCTGACGATCGAAGATCCGATCGAGTTCGTGCACCAGCATCAGAGCTGCCTGGTCAACCAGCGCGAGGTGCACCAGGACACCCAGAGCTTCTCGGCCGCGCTCCGATCCGCGCTGCGGGAGGACCCCGACATCGTCCTCATCGGCGAAATGCGCGACCTCGAGACCGTGGAGTCGGCGCTCCGGATTGCCGAGACGGGCCACCTGACGCTCGGGACGCTGCACACCAACTCGGCGGCGCAGACCATCAACCGCATCATCGACATCTTTCCCGCCCACCAGCAGAGCCAGATCCGCACGCAGCTGTCGCTCGTGCTCGAAGCCATCGTCTGCCAGGCGCTGCTGCCGAAGATCGGTGGAGGGCGCGTCGTGTCGCTCGAAATCCTGGTCCCGACGCCCGCCATCCGGAACCTGATCCGCGAGGACAAGATCCACCAGATTTATTCCGCGATGCAGACCGGACAGGAGAAGTTCGGGATGCAGACGGCGAACCAGTCGCTCGCCACGCTCTGTCAGAAGAAGCTCGTGACGCTCGAGACGGCGCTGTCGGCGTCCTCCAACCGTGAGGAGCTGCAGGAGATGATCAACCGCGGCGTCGGGGTGGTGGCGGGCGCCGGCCTCGGACGGCCCGGCGTGGCCCCGCGGCCAGGGCTGGGACGATGAATGGGCGGTAGGCAGTAGGCAGCAGGCGGGAGCGACAAACAGATGGCAACGTTTGCATACACAGGACGATCGCGCGCCGGGCAGACGGTGACCGGCGAGTTCATTGCCGACACGGTGGACGCGGCCGTGGCGGCGCTGCGGCGCGACCAGATTCTCGTCACGCAGATCAACGCGGTCAAGGAGCGGGCGGTCGCGCGCGCCCGGAAGGTGCGCGCGAAGGCCGTCAATGCGAAGGACCTCGCGGTCTTCACGCGGCAGTTCTCGGTGATGATCGGCGCCGGCCTCCCGCTCGTGCAGTGTCTGGACATCCTCGGCACGCAGGCCGAGGACCGGAGCTTCGGGGAGGTGATCCTCGCCACGCGCGCCGATGTCGAGGCGGGCGCGTCGCTGGCCGACGCCATGAAGAAGCACCCGAAGGTATTCGATCCGCTGTTCACCAACATGATTGCGGCCGGTGAAGCGGGCGGCATCCTCGATGCGATTCTCAAGCGCCTGGCCACCTATATCGAAAAAGCCGTCAAGCTGAAGGGCCAGGTCAAGTCGGCGATGATCTATCCGGTGGCGGTCATCGTGATTGCCGGCGTGGTCGTGACCGCGATCCTCTGGAAGGTCATTCCGACGTTCGCGTCGCTGTTTGCCGGCCTCGGAGCCGACCTGCCGCTGCCGACCCGGATCGTGATCGGGCTCAGCAACGGCCTCGTGCGCTACATGCCGTTCCTCGTCGTCGGCGGGATCGCCCTGGCGGTGGGGTTCCGCACGTACTACGCCACGCCCGCCGGACGCATGGCGATCGACCGGTTGACGCTGAAGCTGCCGATCCTCGGCATCCTGATGCGGAAGATCGCCGTCGCGCGGTTCTGCCGGACGCTCTCGACGCTGCTCGCCTCGGGGGTGTCGATTCTGGAGGCGCTCGACATCACCGCGAGGACGGCCGGCAACGCGCAGGTCGAAGAGGCGATCTTCACCACCCGCAAGAGCATCGAGCGCGGCGAGACGATTGCCACCCCCCTGAAGCAGACGGCCGTGTTTCCTCCGATGGTCGTGCAGATGATCGCGGTCGGCGAGGCGACCGGGGCCCTCGACACGATGCTCGGCAAGATCGCCGACTTCTACGAAGATGAGGTCGATGTCGCCGTGGCGGGCCTGCTGACGCTGCTCGAGCCGCTGATGATCGCCCTGCTCGGCGGCATCGTCGGCGGCATCGTCATCGCGATGTACCTGCCGATCTTCAGCCTGATCAACCAGCTGACGGGCGGCGGAGGTTAGGCTGGATCTCCGCGCCCGCGTCGCGACGCTGATTGCCGTCCGCGTGATCGTCGGCACCCTCCTGCTCGGATGGGCGACGCTCATCCAGCTGAACGCGCCGGGCGCGTTCCCGATCGACCCGTTCTTCTTCCTGATCGGGGTTACCTACGCGTTGAGCATCGCCTACCTGGCCACGCTCGGCGGCGTGGAGCGCTTTCCCTGGCTCGCGGATCTGCAGCTCGGCGCCGACGCGATTCTCGTGTCGGGGTTCATCGGGCTCACCGGCGGCATCGCCAGCTACTTTTCGTCGCTGTACCTGCTGCCGATCATCGCCGCGAGCATCATCCGGTTCCGGCGCGGCGCGCTGCAGGTGGCCGTGCTGAGCGTGGTGCTGTACCTCGGCCTGGTGAGCGGGCAGTACCTGGGGCTTTTTCCGCGATGGCTGGGCGAGGCCGTGTCGCTGCCGTCGCGCCAGTTCGCGCAGTACACGATTGCGATCCACCTGTCGGGCTTCATGGCGGTGGCCGTGCTCTCCGGGTCGCTCGCCGAGCGGCTGCGGTCGGCGCAGTCGCGCCTGCGCGACGCGTCGGACGAGATCCAGGATCTCCGCGCCTTCAACGAATACGTCATCGATGGCCTGTTGAGCGGCCTGGCGACCGCCGACGCCGAGCGGCGCGTGCTGACCTTCAATCGCGCGGCGGCGGCGATCACCGGCATTCCAGCGGAGCAGGCCATCGGCCAGGATGCCGCCGACGTGCTCCAGCTGCCGCGCGACGTGCGCGCGCGGCTTGCGACGCTGGTGCAGACGCGAAGCCTGCGCGTGGAATGTGACTATCGGACCGGCGAGGGGCGTGTGCTCGTCGTCGGCCTCATGGCGACGATGATCGCGCTGCCCAACGGCCGGAGCGGCTATCTGTTCACGTTCCAGGACGTGACGGAGCTGCGGCGGCTCGAGCGGACCTCGCGCATGCAGCAGCGGCTCGCGGCCGTCGGTGAAATGGCGGCGGGCATCGCCCACGAAATCCGGAACCCGCTCGCGGCGATGTCGGGGTCGATTCAGGTGCTGCGGCAGGAGCTGCCGCTCAGCGAGGAACAGACCCAGCTGATGGACATCGTGCTCCGCGAATCGGACCGCCTCAACGACACCATCCGGTCGTTTCTCGCCTACGCGCGGCCGCAGGCGATCTCGATGACCCGTCTCGACGTCGCGAGGGTCGTGCAGGACGCCGCGCGGCTGCTGCGGAACAGCACCGACGCCCGCGCGACGCACACCGTCGACGTGCAGGTGCCGCCGGGTCCGATCTGGTACGAGGCCGATGACAATCAGATGCGGCAGATCATCTGGAACATCGCGTCCAACGGGCTGCGCGCGATGCCCGGCGGAGGACGGCTCCTGCTCTCGGTGGGCCTCGACACCACCGCCGGCGACGGCGAGGTCGTGCTCAGCGTCAGCGACGAGGGGCACGGGATCCCGCCCGAGGAGCTCGACAACGTCTTCCAGCCGTTTCGAAGCTCGTTCGAAAAGGGGACGGGCCTCGGCCTGGCGATCGTGCATCGGATCGTCACCGACTACGGGGGCGCGATCCAGGTCTCGTCCACCGTGGGCGCCGGCACTACCGTGGAGGTGCGGTTGCCGGTTCGGCGCGGCGCGGGCGGCGCATCCGGCGCGGCCGAGACTGCACCCGTGTCGGGGAGGTCCACGCGGTGACGTCGTCGTCACGGCACACCGGGCCGGCAGACGTCGATCGCCCGCGCGACGCCCCGGCCAGCAGGCCTCGGATTCTCGTCGTCGATGACGAACCGTCGATGCGCGAGATGCTGCGCATCGTGCTGCGCCGCGACGGGTACGACGTCGTGCTCGCCGACAACGGCCGGGACGCCATCGAGCGCCTCCAGACGGAGCCCTTCGACCTGCTGCTGTCGGACATCCGGATGCCGGATCTGAGCGGCGTCGAGGTGCTGCGGGCTGCGAAGGAGATCAACCGCGACCTCGTGGCGTTCATGATGACCGCGTTCGCCTCGACCGACACCGCCGTCGAGGCGATGCGGCTCGGCGCGGTCGATTACTTCATCAAGCCGTTCAGCATGGACGAGCTGCGGCTGAAGGTGCGCCAGCACTTCGAGACCCACCGCCTCCGGCAGGAGAACCTGCTGCTCAAGCGCGCGCTCAACACCCGGTACGAGTTCTCCAGCATCCTCGGCCGCAGCGACGCGATGCAGCAGGTCTTCGGGACCATCCGCACCATTGCGGCGACGCACACCACGGTGCTCGTCAGCGGCGAATCGGGCACCGGCAAGGAACTCGTCGCGCGCGCCATCCACTTCAATTCGCTCCGGCGCGACCGGCCGTTCGTGGCGCTCAACTGCGGCGCCGTGCCGGAGACGCTGCTCGAATCCGAGATCTTCGGCCACATCCGCGGCGCGTTCACCGGTGCCCACGCCAACAAGAAGGGACTCATCGAGGTCGCCGAGGGCGGGACGATCTTCCTGGATGAAATCGGCGAGATGGCGCCGTCGATGCAGGTGAAGCTGCTGCGCGTGCTCCAGGACCACCGGTTCCGGCGGCTCGGCGGCACCGACGAAGTGCAGGCCGACGTTCGCGTGATCGCCGCGACCAATCAGGACCTGACAAAGATGGTCGCCGAGGGACGCTTCCGCGAGGACCTCTATTACCGGCTGAACGTGCTCTCCCTGAAGCTCCCGCCCCTTCGCGATCGCGCGGAAGACATTCCGCTGCTGGCCGAGCACTTCCTGCAGCAGTTTGTGTCGCAGATGGGCAAGCGCGTGCGCACGATTTCCGCCGAGGCGCTCGCCCTGCTCGAGCGGCACGCGTGGCGCGGCAACGTGCGGGAGTTGCAGAACGCCATCGAGCGCGCCGTCGCGCTCGAGCAGACCGAAACGATCCTGCCCGAAAGCCTCCCCGACGAAGTGCGCGCCGCGCCTGGCGCGTACGCAGGCCCCGCCGGGCCGCTTCCCGCGATCAGCGAGGGGTTCGACCTGGAGGCGCGGGGCGAGGCGTTTTATCGCCACTACATCGCGCTGGCGCTCGAACGCACCGGCGGCGTGCAGGTCAAGGCCGCCGAGCTGCTCGGCATGAGCTTCCGGTCGTTCCGGTACTACGTCAAGAAATACAACCTGAAGTAAGCCCGCCTGACAATTCACGGCAGCCGCAAGTGACAAAATATGTCAGTTGACGTTTCCTGCCGTCTGCATGCCGTATGGCGTCACTAACGATAAGCGTCTCAGTTACCGATAGTTAAACCGTATCAGACAGGGCTCGTCCGTTCCGGCACAGCCATTGCGATAAGAGTGGCTGTCCGACGCTAGTTGTCAGTTGTCAGTTGCCAGAACTGAGAGCCGACAACCGACAACCGACAACCACCCGAGGAGCAACTTATGAAGACCATGAACGACAACAAGGGTTTCACGCTGATCGAGCTGCTGATCGTCGTCGCGATCATCGGCATCATCGCGGCCATCGCGGTGCCGGGCCTGCTGCGCGCACGCATGTCGGGCAACGAGGCCTCGGCGATTGGCTCCGTGCGCGCCATCAGCAGCGCGGAAGCGACGTTTGCCTCGAGCTGTGGTGGCGGCGGCTATGATGTCACCGCCGCAGCGACCGGCTTGTCGACGCCTCCGGTCGCTGGCAGCCCGGCCTTCATTCCGTCTGACTTGACGGGCGCGCTCGACGGCACGGCGCCGAAGAGCGGTTACAACTTCGCCCTTGCCGATGGCCCTGCAGCCACAGCAGTGCTCGCCGCTGACATTTGCGCGAGCGGCGTTGCGACCTCGACCCAGTTCTTCGCGACCGGCGCGCCGGCAGTGGAGGGTTCAACCGGCACGCGGTATTTCGGGACCGATGAATCGGGACAGATTCGGCAGAATACTGCGGCCATCACGGCCATCACGGACGGCCAGGCGCTTCAGTAACTCCGACGGGCCCAGGGTTCAGGCCTCAGGGCTCAGGCCTCAGGGATCAGGGCTGTCCGGCCTCAGTTGTGAGGCCTGGGCCCTGAGCCCTGGGGCCTGAGCTTTTTTGTTATAGTGCCGCAGGATACCAGCCATGAAGACACACGCGCGCACGCTGATCGTCCTGTTTGCGGCCCTGGGCCTGGCCGCGTCGGTCGCCTCCCTCTACGTCCACTACCAGCTGGTGGCGGACCCGTCGTATACGAGTTTCTGCGACATCAGCGAGACGGTGAGCTGCGAGGCGGTGCTGACCAGCCGGTTCGGGTACATCTTCGGCATCCCGGTCGCCGCCGGCGGCGCCATCTGGTCCGCGCTCGTGCTGCTGCTGGGGCTTTTCGGGATGGGTCGCGGCGCGGGAGCGGACGCGGGCGGCGACCGCGCCGGGGGCGTGGCCGGGTACGTGTTCGTCCTGTCCACAGTGGGTCTGGCCGGGGTCCTGTACCTGGGCTATGCGTCGTTCTTCGTGCTGCGGCAGATGTGCCCGCTGTGCCTCACGATGTACGTGTCGGTCATCGGGCTCTTCATCGTGTCGGGAGGGGCGTCGTCCGATCTGGGGTCGCTGCCGGGGCGGGTCGGACGCGACGTGCGGTCGGCGTTTGGCGGACCGCTCGCCTCCACGCTGAGCGTCGCCTGGGTTGTGGCTGCCGTGGCGCTTGTCACCATGTTTCCCCGCGAGGACACGGCGGCGGCCGCCAGCGCGGCGGCCGAGCCGGTGGCCGCACCGACCGAAACACTGGGGCCGGACGAGCTGGCCCCCTTCGAGGCGTGGCTGGTCTCGCAGCCGCGCGTCGATCTCGGCGTGCCGGGGGGCGGCGCCAAAGTCGTCGTGGTGAAGTTCAACGACTACCAATGTCCCGCGTGCCGCCAGGCCTACATCGCTTACAAGGCCATCCAGCAGAAGTACGAGTCGCAGTACCCCGGACAGGTGGCCTTCCTGAACGTCGATTATCCGCTCGAGTCGGAGTGCAACACCGGCGGCATCCACGGCTCGGCGTGCGAAGCCGCGGTCGCCGTCCGGCTGGCGCGCACCCGCAACCGGCATCGCGAGCTCGAGGAATGGCTGTTCGACAATCAGGAGTCGCTGACGCGCGACCGCGTCAAGCAGGCGCTCGCCGACATCGCGCAGGTCACCGACTACGACGCGAAGTACGCCAGCACGCTCGATGAGGTCCGCAAGGACGCACAGCTCGGTCAGAAGCTGCAGATTACGGGCACGCCGACCTTCTTCATCAACGGGATCCGGATTGCCTCGACGCTGCGTCCCGCGTACTTTGACGCGGCCATCGCCTACGAACTGCAGAAGGCTGCAGGCTCCGGGCCCCAGGCCCAGGAGCAGCCGGGCAAACCCTGAAGCCCGAGGCCTGAGGCCTGTTTCCCATGGACGCCATCCGCACGGAGGGCCTGACCAAGCACTACCGCGTCGGCTTCTGGCGTCCCCGCCCGTACGTGGCGCTTGAGGGGCTGACCCTGGAGGTCCGCCAGGGCGAGGTGTTCGGCTTTCTCGGGCCGAACGGCGCCGGCAAGACGACGACGCTCAAGCTGCTGATGCAGCTGATCTACCCGACGTCCGGGCACGCCGAGATTCTCGGCCGGCCGGTCGGCGACGCCGCCGTCAGACGCCGGGTCGGGTACCTGCCCGAGAACCCCTCGTTCTACGACTACCTGACCGCCGAGGAACTGCTCGAGTACGTCGGCGCGCTGTTCGGCTACGGCCCGTCGGCGCGGCGCGCGCGGGCGGCGCGGCTGCTCGACGAGGTCGGCATCGGCGCCGAGCGCCGGCTGCACCTGCGCAAGTTCTCGAAGGGGATGCTGCAGCGCGTCGGCATCGCGCAGGCGCTCGTCAACGACCCGGAAGTGATCGTGTTCGACGAGCCGATGTCGGGCCTCGACCCGCTCGGCCGCCGCGAGATCCGCGAACTCGTTCTGAGGCTGCGCGACCGGGGCTGCACGGTGTTCTTCAGCTCGCACGTGCTGGCCGACGCCGAGGCGCTCTGCAGCCGCGTGGCGATTGTGGCCGGCGGACGGCTGGCCGCAGTCGGCCAGCTCGCCGATCTGGTGGCCTTCCAGGTGCGCGGCTGGGAGCTGGTGGTGGCCGGGCTCGGACCGGAGGCGGTGGAGCGGGCGAAGGGCGCCGGCCTGGTGATGCGCGCCACGGCTGTCGGTGACGGCCGGTACGCGCTCGAGCTGCCGCTCTCGGTGGCGCCCGAGCGCGCTCTCGCGGAGCTGACCACCGGTGGCGCCAGGCTCGTCTCGCTCAATCCGCTGCGCGAGACGCTCGAGGACTTCTTCGTCCGGCAGGTCGGCGCCGCGCCCCGCGACCGGGGGCTGGATTGAACCGCGCAGACCCGCGCAGGCTGAAGCCTCCGCTCTGCAGCGGTAGACGATTGGTGATGAGATGCGGGTGATGAGATGCGGGTGATTGGACACGTCGCGGTCAACGTCTTCAAGGAGTCGGTGCGCGACCGCGTGCTGTACAACCTGGTCGCGTTTGCCGCGCTGCTGATTGGCGCGTCGTATCTCATCGGGCAGCTGACGGCCGGACAGGACGTGAAGATCATCAAGGACCTGGGCCTGGCCGCCATCGCGACGTTCGGCCTGCTGATTGCCGTGTTCATCGGGATCGGGCTGGTCTGGAACGAAGTGGAGCGGCGGAGCATCTACAGCCTGCTGTCCAAGCCCATCCGCCGCTACGAGTTCATCCTCGGGAAGTACGCCGGCCTCGCGCTGACGCTCCTGGTCAACGTCGCCATCATGACGGCGGCGTTCTATGCGGTGCTGGCGTACCTCGCCACGCAGTTTCCAGGCTCCGGCGCGGTCGATCCGGGCCTGCTGCGGGCGGTGGCGCTGATCGTGCTCGAGCTGCTGCTCGTGACGGCCATCGCGCTGTTTTTCTCGACGTTTTCGAGCCCGTTCCTTTCGGCGGCGTTGACGTTCGGCCTCTGGGTGATCGGCCATTTCAACGCCGACCTGCGGAACTTCGAGGCCGTCGTCCAGTCGCCTGCCGCTGCGCGGCTGGCGCGCGGGCTCTATTACGTGCTGCCGAACTTTGCGGCGTTCGACATCAAGACGCAGGCGGTGCAGGCGCTTCCGGTGCCCGGGTCGTATCTGGTCGCGACCGCGCTGTACGGGGTCGTCTACATCGCGCTCCTGCTTGCCGGGGCGGTCATGGTGTTCGCGCGGAGAGATTTCAAGTGAAGGGCGCCCTGATCCTCGTCGTGTTGCTGGCGGGCGTGGTCGGCCTGCAGGCGGTGCACGAGCGGGGCGGCGGCCGTCCGGCGGCCCGGGAGGAAAGCCTGCTCTACGTCCGGTCTCCGGAGGCCGCGGCGCGCCTGGCGCTGTCGTACCGGTCGCTGCTCGCCGATCTGTACTGGATTCGCGCCGTGCAGTACTACGGCGGCACGAGGCTGTCGACCGATCCGGACAGGCAGTACGCCCTGCTCTATCCGCTCCTGGATCTGACCACGTCGCTCGAGCCGCGCTTCAACGTCGCCTACTACTACGGATCGACCTTCCTGGCGGAGGCGCCGCCGGGCGGTCCCGGGCGGCCCGATCTCGCGATCGCGCTGCTGCAGAAGGGGCTGCGCGCCCAGCCGGGCCGGTGGGAGTTTGCCCAGTGGATCGGCTTTGTCCACTACTGGTGGCGACAGGATTACGAGCAGGCGGCCGCCTGGTTCGGCCGCGCCGCGCAGTTTCCGAACGCCCCGATCTGGATGGCGCCGCTGGCGGCCACGACACTGGCCGAAGGAGGGCGGCGCGACTCGTCGCGCCTGCTGTGGCAGCAGGTGGCCGACACGGCCGAGGACGAAGGGTTCCGGAACGAGGCGCGGCGGCGCCTGCTGCAGCTCGACGCGATGGATCAGATCGACAGGCTCCAGCAGATCGTGAACGGGTACCGGCAACAGCGGGGCGTTCTTCCCGCCGACTGGGACGAGTTGCGCCGCGCCGGCTCTCTGCAGGGCACGCCGGTCGATCCCACCGGGGTGCCGTACCGGCTGCAGGCGGAGGGCGTGACCCTTGGCCCCGGCTCGCGTCTGTTCCCGCTGCCGGCCGAGCGGGCCCGCGTCCGATGACTCTTCCCCCCATGCCTCGGTGTCTCGGTGTTCCGTGGAGGTGAGCGGCACGGTGGTGCTGATCTGTGCCGCCGCCGGCCTGATGGTCGGCAGCTTCCTGAACGTCTGCATCCACCGGATTCCCCGGCACGAGTCGCTGGTCTGGCCGGCCTCGCACTGCACGGCGTGCGATCGGCGGCTCGCGTGGTTCGAGAACGTCCCCATCGTGAGCTGGCTGGCGCTCGGCGGCCGCTGCCGCACCTGCGGCGCCGGGATTTCCGCGATGTATCCGCTGGTGGAGGGCGCCACGGCCGTCGTGTTCGCGGGCGGAGTGGCGGTGTACGGCCTGACGCCGCTTCTCGGCGTGCGCCTGGCATTCGCCTCGGCGCTCGTCGTGCTGTTTGCCATCGACCTGCGGCACCAGATCCTGCCGGATGTCATCACGTTGCCGGGGATTGTCGCCGGGTTCGCGGCCAGCTGGTTGCTGCCCCCGGGGTGGCTGTCGTCGCTGATGGGCATCGTGGCGGGCTACGTCGGCCTGCTGCTCGTGGCGCAGCTCTACGTCTGGGTGCGACGCGAAGAGGGGCTCGGCGGAGGGGATCTCAAGATGCTGGCGATGATTGGCGCGTTCCTCGGATGGCCGCTGATGATCCTGACGCTGGTGCTGGCGTCGTGTGCCGGATCGATCATCGGCGTCGCGCTCATGGCGAGTGGCCGCGGCGGGATGAAGACCGCGCTCCCGTTTGGCACGTTCCTCGCAGTCGGCGCGCTCGCCGCCGCGGTGGTGGGAGAGCCGATCCTCGCGTGGTACCTGTCCTTGTACTAGCCGTGTTCACCACCACAGGCCACCGAGGCACGGAGACACGGAGTGCCCGTGGAGGTCAGAGGCCGTCCCGATGACGGAATACGGATACGCCCTGCTCGGGCTCACCGCGATCGTGGCGGTGCTGGTCGCGGTGCTCGCTTTTGCCGTGCTGAAGGCGGGGGCCGGCCTGCGTGCGGCACGGAGCGGCATCCGTGGGGGCGGGGGAGAGGCGGCGGTCCTGTCGCACGCGCTGGAGGACGCCGTCGCGCGCCTGAAGACGCAGGAGCGGGCGATGAGCGCGCGCGCCGCGGCGTCGGAGAGCCTCAGCGACCAGATTGTCGAGAGCCTCACCGCCGGCCTGCTCGTGGTGGACGGCGGGGGCCGGGTGGTTATTTTGAATCGCGCGGGACGGCGGTTGCTGAACGCGGGCGGCAATCCGGTGGGGAGCGAGTATCGCGATCTGCTGGCCGGCGCCCTGCCGCTCGGCGAGGTCATCGGGGAATGTCTCACGACGGGTCGCCCGATTGTCAGACGCGAACTGCTGATGACCGCCAGCGGCGCGCGGTTGCACTTCGGCGTGACGGTCTCGCCGCTCAGCGGAGCGGATCTGCAGGGAGCCATCTGCCTGTTCTCCGACCTCACCAGCGTTGTCGAGCTGGAAGAGCAGGTGCGCCTGAAGGACACGCTGGCGCGGCTCGGTGAGCTCACGGCCGGGATTGCGCACGAGTTCAGAAACGGGCTGGCCACGATTCACGGCTACAGCCGCCTGCTCGACCCCGAAGCGCTGACGCCGGCGTACCGGCCCTACGTGCAGGGCATCCGGCAGGAAGCCGAGGCGCTCGGCCAGGTGGTCACGGAGTTCCTGAACTTCGCGCGGCCCGAGAAGACGGCGTTCGCGCCGGCGGCGCTCGGCCGGATCGCGCAGCGGGCGGGCGACGACCTTCGCCACGAGCTGCCCGCGAATACTCGCGTCGAGCTGACCGGCGAGTTCGCCGACTTGCAGGGGGACGAGGTGCTGCTGCGCCAGATGTTTGGCAATCTGATCCGCAACGCGGCCGAGGCGTGCGCCGCGGCGGGCGTCCGGCCGCATATCGTGATTCGAGGATCCGTGGACCGGGCGCGGGGGGTGTGCCGGGTGGCGGTCGAGGATAACGGCCCCGGGATTCCGGAGGCGGACCGCGCCCGCGTGTTTCAGCCCTTTTTCACCACACGGGCGCGCGGGACCGGGCTCGGCCTCTCCGTCGTGCAGAAGATCGTCGTGACGCACAACGGCCGCGTCAGCGTGGGGGCGTCGCCTGCAGGCGGCGCGAGCATCGAAGTAACGCTGCCGCTCCTTACCTGATCCAGGCGTCGGGAACCTGCTGCGACTGCGCGAACTTCTCGAACTGTGCGAGTTCCTCGCGGCGGGCACGCAGTTCGGTCTGCAGGCGCGACGAGGTCTTCTCCGTGAGCTCCCGATCGCGGAGAACGGCGGGTGTCCGTGGCGCCGCATCGAGATCCCTGAGGTGAATCGCGGTCTGGGCGAGATCCACTTCGGCTCTGGCCAGACCGCTCCGGATGTCTGTGGCCCTCTTCCGCCAGTACGCCTCGCCGCGCTTGGCGCGCATTCTGGCGAGGAGCACGGCCGGATCCGTCGGGGGACCGGGTTTGGTGGCGTCCGGGACGTCGGCGTCGGTGGCAGGTGGCGCCGCGTCGGACGCCACAGCCGGCGCGTCCGGCGCCGCAGGGGCGGGCACCGGAACGACGGGCGCGAGGTCGTCGTTGGTATAGACGCGGTCTGAGGTGGCCTGCTGGCGCCGCGCTTCCTCGCGCTTCGCGATGTCGCCCAGCGACTGCGCCGCACCGGCCCGCATCTCGCCGCACGTCGAGAGCAGCGCAGCGGCGAGGCAGGCACGCCACGGTCGACTATTCACGCACGTCTCTCCACGAGCTGATGCCCCAGTAGGACGAGCCCAGGTTTCCGTTGTAGGTAATCTCTGCATTGCCGCTGATCGAATTGCTCGTGACGAGCGACGACAGGGTGGCGGCGTCTTCGACGATCACCTGGCCGGCGATGTCGGGGCCGCCCGAGATCGAGAGCTGTTCGTGCACGAGAATCTGGCCCTGGGCAGTCAGTGGGTCGCCGAGGTCGGTGCCGCCCGAGATGCTCAGGTCGCCGTCGGTCACAAACAGCAGCTCGGGCGTGTCCGGCGTGATGTCGGGGCTGCCCGCGATGCTGAGTGATGTCTCCGCGATGATCGTGATGATCACCGTGGGGCTTGCCGACACTTCGGTCACCGTCGTCGGTGTGCCTTTCACGTAATACGTGCCGGTGTTATAGGTCGGATTCGCCTCGTTGAGTTCCCAGTGCGTCCCGCCGGTGAATCGCCAGCCGAAATCGGTCGTGCCGGATCGGCACTGCGTATGGGGGTTTGACGAGGCATCGCAGATGGTGGCGTTGTAGGCGTACGTCGTCGCGCCGACCGTGCAGCCGCCCGACAGGTTGCACGTCATCTGCCCGGTCGATTGCAGGACGTAGTCGGCGTTCACGAGGTAGTCGCTGGCATGAACTTCCGGGATGGGCAGTTCCGTGGCGCCGCTGCTGTGGCTGCCTTCGACCTGAGAGCAGCTCGACGGATTGCACGACTGTGTGCCGCTGGCCGTGGCGTCGCCCTGGATATCCGCAGCGCTCCCCGTAATCGACAGATTGCTGTTGGAGTGGACGCTCGCATCGTCAGGGTCGGTGGCGGAGATCTCGACGTTGCCCGAGATCGTGAGATTGCCACCGGTGATGAGGGCCGGCAGTTTGATGGGCGTGACGATGGCTTCGAGGACGACCGCCGTCCCGTCCGACGCCGTGCCCTTCGCCTTGATAAGGATGGCGTCGTTGGAATCACTGAGCGCGTTGCCGTCTTCGCCGGTCGTGTCATCGACGATTTCGACGTAGTACGTCACCGTGGCCGCGGTGCCGATGGCGTGCTCCACGCCGCAGCCGTCGAGGCCACCGGTGCAGGTGGTGAGACCGTCAAGGCTCCCCGCGTCCGCATCGGCCAGCACGTCGTTCACGGCCGCGTCCACATTGGCGAAGCCGAGTGCCTTCCAGTCCCAGATGTACTGGGTGACGACCTCGGCCGCATGATTGATGCCCGCCTCCGCCGCCGCCTGCGCCTGCGCCGCGGCCAGTTCGTTGCGGACGATGAGCGTCTCGGTCTGGCCGCTCACGGTCAGCGCCGCCGCCAGCGCCGACATCATCATGAGGAGCAGCAGAACGCCGATGAGCGCCATGCCGCGCTCGTCTCGCCGTGCCGGGGTGCATCGATATTGAAGTGTGGTCATAGTGTTCACCGCACACGCACGCGGACTTCCGATTCGAACACCGTCGTCTTCTGCTGGGCGAGAATGGTGTTCCGCGTCTGCGATCGGCCGGTAATCCGCGCTTTGATGTACGACACGCTCTTCTCGTTGATGGTCGACGGATCGCCGCACGGATCGCCGCAGAGCACCGTGTGCGACGAGTCGTAGTAGATGAATTCGAGCCCGGAAATGACCCGCTCGGTCATCGTCTGAGCGGCACCGCCCGTGCCGGTGTCCTGCAGCGTGATCGTCAGGGTGCTCGGATCGTGGGCGATCGTGACGTCTTCGCCCTCCTGCGTGCAGCCGCCAACGTCGCCGCCAAGCTTGCCGTCCGGCGTCCCGTCGGCGGCGCCGGTGACATCCGCCTGGATGCGGATGTCGTCACTCGCCCCGTTGGTGTTGGGATCGATCACGATCCACTCCACGATGGTGCCGGCGGTCGGACACGGCGTGGTGTCCCCGAGCGTGTCGGAGTACGGGTTGCTGCCCGCCGACCGCAGGATCCGCGTAATCCAATCGAGCGCGAAACGCGCTTCCTGCTCAACGGCGACGTCGTCGGCACCGGAGGTGTACGCCTGCTGGAGCTGCGACGCGAGCATCACCGTGCCCCCGAGCACCGCCGTCATGATGGCGGCGGCGATCATGAACTCGATCAGAGTGAATCCGCGTTCGCTCGGTGGGGCGTGTCGCATCAGTAATCCCGGATGATCGTGGAGATGTCGGTGTTACGGTACTGCTGCGCGCGCAGGTTGACCACGCGAACGGTCAGAATCCGCGTTTCGTCCGGAAGGCCCGCGTCGGACTGCACCAGCCAGCGAATCGTGATGCCGTCAAGGCCGTCAGGGCTGGCTTCGTAGTGATTCGCGGCGTCGCTCGTCAGGCTGCCTCCGACCGCGACCGTCGCGTTGGTGTCAAAGTCCGCCCTCATGAGCTCATCGATCTTTTCCTGCGCCAGCCGCGCCGACCGCGCCGCTTCCCGCGCGCCAATCTCCATCCGGGTCGTGACGCCGAGCAGCCCCGCAATCGCCAGCATGCCGACCGTCAGAATCAGCGTGCAGATCATGACCTCGACGAGCGTGAAGCCGCTGTCGCGCCTACTCAAGCTTCACCTGCCCGCTGATCGACACGGTAATCGTCCGATCGTAATCCGCAGTGCCGTTGGTGACTACGACGGTTGTCGCATTCGCACGACCCGATGTCGTGAACTGGACGTCGGTCGTTCCGTCCGAGAAGCTGATGCCGCTGGCGAGCGTCTTCACTCCGCCGATCGCCGCGTTGCTGGCATCCACAATCTGATACTGCCCCGTGTCGGGGTAGTCGAACCGCACGACCAGGATCATGTTCGTCGCGACGGCCTGCACGCGCGCCGTGCGAATCGTGCTGACCACCTGCTGGCCGGCCGACAGGATGGTGTACCGGTCGATCCCGGCCGTCACCGCCGGCGCGGCGATCGCGGCCATGACGCCGATGAGGGCGACGACGATCAGGGCCTCGATCAGGGTGAAACCGGCTGTTCCTCGCATGGCTCCACCGAGTGGCTGAACAAGACCCGTTCCGGCCCCAAGCCGCGCCAAATGCGTGGCCTTCAGGCGGCTCTGTCGCATTTCGTCACACCCACTTACAGACTTGATTAGCACAGGATCGGCCTCGTCAGGACGACGTTCTTGCTGCTGGCGCAGCCGGTGGAGGCGGCAAGAACTGCAATTCCCGGTCGGAGCGGCTGTCCCTAACTCCTTATCGGTCAATAAGTCACGGCAGAGCAGGGCGAAGGCACGGGGGTTGCGACCGCCAGGGCATGCCGCAAGGTCTTGCGCGCAGAAGCCCCGGCGACGGCGGCTCGTCGCTCGTCGAGGTCCTGCTTGCCACGCTCCTGCTGGCGACCTCGCTCGCCGCCCTTGCTCAGATGCTCGTGCTGGGGATCCGCGCGACCGCTGAGGCGCACGAGACGACGCACGCCGTCGCGCTGGCTTCGCAGAAGATCGAGGAACTGCGCGCCGCTCCGTTTCCCGCTCCGGTCGCCGACGCGACCGACGCGGTCGGGGCCTTCGATCGGCGCTGGACCGTCGCGTCGCTGCCGGGCGATTCGCCCGACGGCGTCGTCATTGCCGTCACGGTGATCCGCCGCGGCGCCGCCTCGCGCCACAGTGTTCGCCTTGTCACCGTGCGGACCCGGAGGTCGGATGAATAGGAGCGGCGGCTTCACGACCATCGAACTCCTCATGGCGGCGGCGATCACGCTGACGGTGACCGCCGCGCTCGTCGACCTCGCCAGGCGCGCCGAAGGCAGCGTGCAGGCACAGCCCGAACACGCCGACATGCATCAGCGTCTCCGCGCAGCCGTCGACGCCCTGACAAGGGACCTCGCGATGGCCGGCGCCGGCCTGCAGGATTCGACCGTGCCGCCGGTCGTGCCCTACCGGGTCGGCGGCCTCTCGAGCGATATCGACGGCGGCGTCCTGTACCGTCCCGACACGGTGAGCGTCAGCTACGTGCCCTGGGGAGCGTCGGCGATCGAGTCGCATACCTATTACCTGAAGACCGACGCGACGACGAAGGTGTCGTCGCTGATGCACTACGACGGCGAGGTCACCGACCTCGCCGTGGTCGACAACGTCGTGCAGCTGGAGTTCGAGTACGACGGCGAGGACGGAGGGCCGATCGATCCCGCCGCGCTGCACGACGGCCCCTGGCTGCCGGACGACCCCGCCGCAGTCGTCACCTTCGATGCGGACCTGCTGCGGATCCGGCGCGTGCGCGTCGTCATTGGCGTGGAGGCGGCGCTGCCATCGATGCGCGGCCGCTCGCCCGTCTTTTTCGTCCGTGGCGGTGCGTCAACGTCGATGGAGCGCTATCTGCCGGACGAGCGGCTCCGCGTTGACGTTGCCCTGCGGAATGCACGGGTGGGGGAGTAGCCCGTGCCCCTTGTCCTGGCGCTGATGACGATGACATTACTCACTGCGCTCGGCGGCGCGCTGGTCGTCGGCACGATCACGGAAACCGCCGTCGCCGCGAACTACCGCGCCGGGACGGCGGCGTTCTATGCGGCGGACGCGGCGGCTGAGTTCGCGATCCACGAACTTGCGGCTGCGCCCGACTGGGAAGCCGTGCTTTCCGGCGATGCGGCTTCGAGCTTCGCGGACGGCCCTCCGGCCGGCGTGCGGAGCGCCGGCGGCGTGCAAGTCGATCTGGCGGAGGAAACCGCCGACGTCGAGTCGGTTGCCGGCGTCGACTCCGGAGACGCGGCGATCTATGCCTACGGGCGCCTGGCGGACCTGGCAGGCGCCTCGGCCGTTTCCTCGCCGGAGTACGTGGCAGTATGGGTCACGGGAGCCCCGGCGGGCGAAGCGGACGAGCCGCGCACGATCACGATGGTCGCCAGGGCCTACGGTTCGAACGGAAGCCGGCGGTCGGTCGCCGTCTCCATGGAGAGGGCGCCGGCCGGGGAGCCGGGGGCGCCGTCCCGGGTTGTGGCGTGGTACGAGTTGCGCTGACCCGGGATCTAACCCTGCGGGCACGATGGACCGAAACATGACTGGTAGAATCCTCACGATGCGGTCAGCAGCGATTCCGGGTGTTGTGCTCGCGCTGGTTCTTTCGGGCGCGGCCGCGGTGTCTGCGCAGTCGCTGGGAGAAGTGGCCCGGCAGGAGGCGGAGCGCCGCAAGGCGGTTGCCGCGCCCGGGAAGGTCTACACGAACGACACCCTTCGCCTCGAGCTGCCACCGGCGCCCGCCTCCCCGTCCGGCACGCCGGCGCCCGGGGCGCCCGCGGCTCCGGGCGCGTCTTCCACGCCGGCGGCGGCCCCGGCCCCCGGGGTGGCGGCACCGGGCGCACCGGCCGCCGAGCCCGCGCCGCTGACGGAAGCGGACTGGGGCAAGCGGATGACCGACGCGCGCGCCGCACTGTCGCGCTCGCAGATCTTCGCGGAGGCGCTGCAGAGCCGCATCAATGCGCTGACCACCGATTTCGTCAATCGCGACGATCCGGCGCAGCGCGACGCCATCGCCGCCGAGCGGCAGAAGGCGCTGACCGAGCTCGACAGGGTCAAACAGGAAATCGCGGACGAGCAGAAAGCCATCACGGCGGTCCAGGACGATGCCCGGCGCGCGGGGGTTCCCGCCGGCTGGGTACGATGACCTTTCCGGTCCTGCTCGTCGAAGACAAGGACTCACTGCGCGCGATGCTGCGGCACGCGCTCGAGGGCCAGGGCCACACGGTGCTCGAGGCCCGCGACGAGCCGGAAGCGATCCACCATCTCCGGCAGTCGCGGCCGGCCGTCGTCCTCACCGATCTGAAGCTCCCGTCGGGCGATGGGTTCGGCGTGCTGCGGGCCGCCAAGGAGCTCGACCCGGAGCTGCAGGTCGTGGTGATGACCGCGTATGCCAGCATTCAGGACGCGGTCACGGCCATGAAGGAAGGCGCGATGGACTTCCTGGCCAAGCCGGTCGACCCGGACCATCTCATCCTCATGGTCGAGCGCGCGATTGCGCAGCGCCGGATGCTGTCCGAGTTCGTCCTGCTCAAGCAGGAGCTGGCAGAGCGGCGCGGCGCGCCCCGGATCATCGGCGAGGACCCGCAGCTGCACCAGGTATCGCAGCAGCTCCATCGCGCTGCCGGCACCGACGCGACCGTGCTGCTGCAGGGTGAGAGCGGGACGGGGAAGGAGCTGTTCGCGCGCACGCTGCACCTGCTGAGCCCCCGCGCCGAGGGACCGTTTGTGGCCATCAACTGCGCGGCCATCCCCGAGACGCTGCTCGAGACGGAGCTGTTCGGGCACGAGAAGGGCGCGTTTACCGGCGCGTCGGCCCGCAAGCCCGGCCGCTTCGAGATGGCGCACCGCGGGACGCTGTTTCTCGACGAGATCGGCGATCTGGCGCTCAGCCTCCAGGCCAAGATCCTCCGCGCGCTCGAGGAGAAGCGGTTCGAGCGGGTCGGCGGGACCGTCTCGCTGCACGTCGATACTCGCGTGGTCGCCGCGACCAACCGCGACTTGAAAGCGGGCGTCGCGACGCGTCAGTTCCGCGAGGACCTGTTCTTCCGGCTGTCGGTGTTTCCCATCACCATTCCGCCGCTGCGCGCACGGCCGGGCGACATCCCGATGCTGGCCCGCCACTTCGTGGAGCGGTTCTGCCGCGATCTGACCAAGCCGACCCTCACCCTGTCGCCGGCCGCGCTCGACGAACTGTGCGCGTACGGCTGGCCGGGCAACGTGCGCGAGCTGCAGAACTGCATCGAGCGCGCCGTGATTCTGTGCGACGGCGCGGCGATCCAGTCACGCCATTTGCACCTGTCGGCCCGCCCGCCCAACGGCAGCGCCAGCGCCCCGGAGCCCGCCCCGGCCGCCGGCGACCCGTGGGCGCAGATCGACCTGTCGGGCACGATGGGCGACGCGCTCCGCCGCCTGACGGCGGACATCGAACGGCGGAAAGTCACGCGCGCGTTGCAGGACGCCGCCGGCAACAAGACGCGCGCGGCCGAGGCGCTGCAGGTGAGCTACAGGGCGTTTCTGCAGAAGCTGCGGGAGTGCGGCCTCGACGCCTGAACGCAGGACGTCGCAGGAGCCCGTGCGCGCCGCTGCCGGGCTCGAGGCACCGGCTCGACCTATCGCGACAAGCCGAGACGCTCGAGGACGCCCGTCAACTCGTCCTCGGTGACATCGTCGAGCGTCAGCGTGGCGCCAATCTGGATGGCGATGACGAAATGCAGCTTTCCGGCGACGACCTTCTTGTCGCGGCGGATGACCTGGAGCACGTCGCCGATCGGGAGGTCCGCGACTGGAGGCAGCGGGCCGAGCCGGGCGATCACCTTCGCGAGCGCCTGCCGCTCGACGTCGGCGAGCGCGCCCCGCGCCACCGCGAGATCGGCGGCGGCGAGCATGCCGTAGGCGATCGCCTCCCCATGGCGGAACCGCCGGTATTTGGTGACCGATTCGAGTGCGTGCCCGACCGTGTGGCCGTAGTTGAGGATCCGGCGCAGGCCGCTTTCCCGTTCGTCCTGTGACACCACCTCCGCCTTGATGCGGCACGACTCGATGATGGCCGGGAGAAGGGCGTCCGGACTGCGGGCGAACAGCGCCTTGCTGTCGCGGGCGACGCGGTCGAAGAGCGCGCGGCTCGCGATCATCCCGTACTTGACGACCTCGTACAGCCCCGACCGGAACTCCCGGCGTGGAAGCGTGCCGAGCAGCTGCGGATCGACCAGCACCGCGGCGGGCTGGTGGAAGGCGCCGATGAGGTTCTTGCCGAGGGCGTGATTGACGCCCACCTTGCCGCCGATCGCGCTGTCGACCTGCGCGAGGAGCGTCGTCGGGATCTGGACGAGCGCGATGCCGCGCAGGAACGTCGCCGCGGCGAATCCGGCCGTGTCGCCGATCACGCCGCCGCCGAGGGCGACGACCGCACTGGCACGGTCGGCGCCGGCGCGGATGAGCGCCTCGTAGACGCGCGAGACCGTCTGCAGGTTCTTGAACCGCTCGCCATCGGGCACGAGGATCGGTTCGAGCGGACCGAGCGCGCGCACCAGGCGATCGCCATGGTGCCGCCAGATCGTCGGACTCGAGACGACGATGCGCCGGCCCACACCCTGGCCGTCGAGGATCGCGGCGGCGCTCCCGGCGATGCCGTCGCCGACCCAGATCGGTGACACCTGCGAGCCGGCGTGCACATCGATGCGAACGGCATCCTTCAGCAGATCCACGGCCACGTGCTGGTAGGATAGCATTCGATGTCTACAGAGCAGATTCCCGATCTCCCAACTGAAATCACTCCGCAGTCGCAGGACTTCGCGCGCTGGTACGTCGACGTCGTGCGCCGCGCGGAGCTGGCCGACTACTCCCCGGTCAAGGGCTGCATGGTGATCCGGCCGTACGGCTACGCCATGTGGGAGCTGATCCAGCAGGGGCTCGATCGGCGCTTCAAGGCAACCGGCCATGTGAACGCCTACTTCCCGCTGTTCATCCCCGAGAGCCTGCTGATGAAAGAGGCCGAGCACGTCGAAGGCTTCGCGCCGCAGGTGGCGTGGGTGACGCAGGGGGGCACCGAGAAGCTCGAGGAGCGTCTGGTGGTGCGGCCGACGTCGGAAACGATCATCGGCACCATGTACGCGAAGTGGGTGCAGTCGTGGCGCGATCTCCCCATTCTCATCAACCAGTGGGCGAACGTGGTCCGCTGGGAAAAGGTGACGCGCCTGTTCCTTCGTACCACCGAGTTCCTGTGGCAGGAGGGGCACACCGCGCACGAGACGGCCGAGGAGGCGCACGAGGAAACGCTGCGCATGCTCGGCGTGTACAAGGAGTTCGCGGAGACCGAGCTCGCCATGCCCGTACTCGACGGGCAGAAGACGGAGAGCGAGAAGTTCGCGGGCGCCGAGCGCACGTATTCGATCGAAGCGCTGATGGGCGACGGCCGGGCGCTGCAGGCCGGCACCTCGCACGACCTGGGCCAGAACTTCGCGAAGGTGTACGACATCAAGTTCCAGGGGCGGGACAAGACGGTGCAGTACATCTGGGGGACGTCCTGGGGCGTCACGACGCGCCTCATCGGGGCCGTCGTGATGGTGCACGGCGATGATGGCGGGCTGATTCTGCCGCCGAAGATCGCGCCGTACCAGGTGGTGATCGTGCCGATTCCGCGCGGCAACTGGAAGGAGACGGTGCTGCCGAAGGCGCAGGCGATCCGCGACGAGCTGGTCGCGCGCGGGATGCGCGTGCACCTCGACGACCGCGAGTCGCAGACGCCGGGCTGGAAGTTCAACGAATGGGAGCTGCGCGGCGTGCCGATCCGCATGGAGATCGGACCGAAGGATCTGGAAAAATCGCAGGTCGTCCTCGCGCGCCGCGACACCCGGGAGAAATCAGCGGCGCCGATGGAGGGGCTCGCCGCGGACGTCGAGCGGCGGCTCGCGGAGATTCAGCGGGCGCTCTACGAGCGCGCGGTGAGGTTCCGGGAGGCGCACACCTCCGCGACCGACAGCTACGCCGAATTCAAGGACATCATGGAGGGGCGCCCCGGATTCGTGATCGCGCCGTGGTGCGGCTCCCCCGCCTGCGAGGCCGCGATCAAGACGGAGACGCAGGCGACGATCAGGAACATTCCGTTCAGCAGCCCGCCCGCGGCGGGGAAGGCGTGCCTGAAGTGCGGCGCCCCGGCTGCCGCGCACGCCTGGTTCGCCAAGGCGTATTGACGCGCAGGCCGGAGCCTGCGCGTTACGCCTCAATCTTCTTCTTTTTCCCCACGATCCAGGCCAGCCCGATGCTGAAGATGTAGAGCAGCACGAGCGGGCCCGACATCGCCACCAGCGACACCCCGCCGCCGTCGGGCGTCACGACCGCCGAGAGGATCACGATGAGCAGTACCGCGTACTTGAAGTTGCGGATCATGTAGCGCGCGGTCAGCACGCCCATGCGCGCCAGGAACAGGACCACCGTCGGCATCTGGAAGACGACGCCGAACGCCAGCAGCAGGCGCAGGTAGATCGCGAAGGCCGGCTCGATGCGCGGCATGAACGTCAGGATGTCGGTCGTGAAGCTGGCGAAGAAGCGCCACGTCAGCGGGAACACCACGTAATGGGAGAACGCGGCGCCGGCGACGAAGAAGAACGACGACATCGCGATGAACGGGATGGCCCACTTCTTCTCGTGCGCGTACAGGCCGGGGGCGACGAAGAGCCAGACCTGCGCCATCACCGCCGGCGACGCAATCACGAGGCCGCCGATCAACGCGATCTTGATGTACAGCATGAAGGCTTCGGTCGGGTCCGTATAGACGAGCGTGGCCCCGGGCGGCAGCATCTGCTGCAGCGGCCGCATGATGAAATCGAAGATCCGGTTGATGAAGACGAAGGAGATGACGAAGCCGGCGAAGACCGAGATCACGGCATAGATGATCCGGCGGCGCAGCTCGTCCAGGTGGTCGAGAAACGACATCCTCCCGCCGTCCTCGTCGGCGGCGCCGAGGATGTCCCGGTCGCGGTCCGGATCGAGCTCCTCGTCCGGCACCGGGCCCGGCGCGTGCTTGGGAAAAGGGATGAGGCCCACAGGGCGCTAGGCCACGGGCCCGGTCCCGGTCGTGCGGTTCACCGTCTCGCCGTCGGGCGGGGCCGGTGTCACGGCCGGCGGCGCGGCCGGCGGCTGGGTGGTCGCGGCCGCCACCGCCGAATCCTGCTCGAGCGTGATGGCGGCGCGCTGATCCTTCTGGTCCTCGACCCGGATTTCCTCCTCCAGCGTGTTCCGCAACTCGTTCGACGCGCGCTTGAATTCGCCGATGCTGCGGCCGAGCGACCGGCCGAGCTCAGGCAGCTTGCGCGGCCCGAAGATGATCAGCGCGATCACGAGGATGATGATCAGCTCGGGCATGCCGATGGAACCAAACATAAGAGGTGCTCCAGCCGGCCATAGGGCCGGCGATGACGGTCGCGGAACCGGGGCCGGAGGATGCCGGCCGGGGTCGCCGAATGTCCCGCAAGTTATTCATCTGATTATAGAAATGCGATCTGGACGGGGTCAAGGTAACCGTTTATAGTTTTCAGCAGATATGCGCCGCTATCGCACCCTGTCCGCCGCCGTCATAACGGTCCTGCTCTGCGCGTTCGTCGGGGGTTTCTACGGGCGCAGCGCGCTGGTGGCCCAGGACCAGATTCCCGAGCAATACAAGGTGTTTTCGGCCGCGCTCAGCGCGATCGAAGGCACGTACGTCGGCACCACCGAGTCGGACCGGCTCGTGTACGGCGCGATTGCGGGCATGCTGCAGACGCTCGACCCGCACTCGAGCTTCATGGATCCCCGGACCTACGCCCAGATGCGGGAGCGGCAGGAAGGGCGGTACTACGGCCTCGGGATCTCCATCCAGGTGGTCGAGGGCGAGATTACGGTGTTCTCGCTGTTCGAGGGGTCGCCAGCCTATCAGAAGGGCGTCCGGCGCGGCGACGTCATCGCCCGGATCGAAGGCAAGGACACGAAGGGGTGGACCAGTGACGAGGCGGTGCGCCTGCTGCGCGGCGCGCGCGGCACCCCGGTCCACGTCGCCATCAAGCGCGCCGGCTACAACGCGCTGATCGATCTCGACGTCGTCCGCGACGAGATTCACATCCCGACAGTACGCGCCGCGTTCATGCTCGACTCGTCCACCGGCTACGTGCTGCTGTCGGATTTCGGCGAGAACACGGACCAGGAGCTGGGACGCGCGCTGCGGGACCTTCGCGGCAAGGGGATGGGGCGGCTCGTGTTCGACCTGCGCAACAACCCCGGCGGCGCGCTGGATCAGGCGATCCGCGTGGCCAACCGGTTCCTGCCGCGCGGCGACCTGATTGTCTACACGCGCGGCCGCGTGCCGAACTCCGATCAGGACTACCGCGCGACCCAGGCGAGCGACTACACCGAGCTGCCGATGATCACGCTCGTCAACCGCAACAGCGCGAGCGCGTCGGAGATCGTCTCGGGGGCGCTGCAGGATCACGACCGCTCGCTCATCGTGGGCGAGACGACGTTCGGCAAGGCGCTGGTCCAGTCCGTCTATCGCGTGAGCGGCGGTGCGGGCGTGGCCGTCACGACGGCACGGTACTACACGCCGAGCGGACGGCTGATTCAGCGGCCGTGGGACGGCACCTTCGACGAGTACCTGACCTACACGCTGCGCGAGCAGGACCCGGCGAAGGTGCACAAGCCCGAGGACCTGAAGTACACCGATGCCGGGCGCCGCGTCTACAGCGGCGGCGGCGTCGAGCCCGATCGCCGGTTCGACGGCCCGACCGAAGGCTTCAATCCGACACGCTTCGGCCGCACGCTGGCGGCACGCAACCTCTTCGATACCTTCGCGCAGCGCTTCGCACGCGCCGGCGACCGCCGGATCACCGTGAACGCCACGGCGCCGCTTCGCGAGCTGACCGAAGAGTTCCAGTTGACCGACGCGATGGTCGCCGAGTTCAAAGAGCACGTGCAGAAATCGCGCGTGGCGATCGACGAGGCCGTCTGGCGCCAGGATCAGCCGTTCATTCGCGCGATGATCCGCTTCGAGATCGATCTCGATCTGTTCGGCGTCGAGGTGGCGCGAAGAAATCTCGCGCGGCAGGACCCGCAGCTCCAGTACGCGACGACGCTGTTTCCGGAAGCGGAAGCGCTCATGCGTCTGGGCGCCGCGCCCGCCAGAGCGCAGCGATAACGCCCGTAGCACCACCCCCGCCTTTTGGGTGCCTAGCCCAAAATATAGTGGTGTTACTTTGGCCTTGCCACTAGGGCTAGGCCTGTTTAGACTCTCAACCATCCCATGCGCCTAGAACGTCTCGAGATCCACGGGTTCAAATCCTTCTCCGATCGCGCCGAACTCGCCTTCGACCAGGGCGTCACCGCGATCGTCGGGCCCAACGGGTGCGGCAAGAGCAATGTGGCCGACGCCATCACCTGGGTGATGGGGGAGCAGAGCGCCAAGAGCCTCCGCGGCGACCGGATGGAAGACGTGATCTTCAGCGGCAGCGACGCCCGGAAGCCGGGCGCGACCGCCGAGGTCAGGCTCCGGCTGACCGGACTGCCGATGCCGCCGCGAGCCGACGCGCCGCTGGAGGAGTTCGAGGCCGTTCACGGTGAAGGCAACGGCCACGGGAACGGCCACGGGAACGGCCATGGGAACGGCAACGGCCATGGCCACGTCCATCATCTGGCCGAGATCTTCACGCGCGACGTCGAGGTGACCCGCCGGCTGTATCGCTCCGGCGAAAGCGAGTACCTGATCGACGGCGAGGTGTGCCGGCTTCGCGACGTCCACGAACTCCTGATGGATACGGGCCTTGGCGCCAAGGCCTACGCCATCATCGAGCAGGGCAAGATCGGCATGATCCTCAGCTCGCGGCCGGCGGACCGGCGGCAGTTGATTGAGGAAGCCGCCGGCATCACCAAGTACAAGTCCCGCCGCCGCGCGGCCGAGCTCAAGCTGGAGGCCGCCCAGCAGAACCTGACCCGCATCGACGACATCGTCTTTGAAGTCGACAAGCAGCGCGGCGCGCTGAAGCGGCAGGCCGGGAAGGCGCGCCGCTACCGGCGCCTGCGCGACGAACTGCGGCGCTGGGAGAAGGTGCTGCTCGCGCGCCGGTACCGCGAGCTGAAGCAGGTGATCGAGTCGGCGCGCGCGCGGCTGACCGAGGCGCGCGCCCGAGAGGCGGCGGCGGCGGCGCGGGTCGCCGAGGTGGAAGCCGACCTGGCGCGGCTCCGCATCGAGCAGGCGGAGGCCGACAGCCGTGCGGCGCGGGTGCGCGAGGATGCGCACGCCCGCGAGCTGGACATCAACCGTCGCCAGCAGCAGCAGGAGTTCGACCGGCAGCAGACCGGGATGCTGGCCACCCGGGCCGACGAGATCGGCGCCGAGTTGCGCGATCTGGAAGTCCGGCGCGGGCCGGCGCGCGCGGCGCTGGAGGAACGCGTGCAGGCGGCGCACGACGCCGAGCGCGCCCGCGACGCGGCCGCGGAGGCGCTGGCCGGCGCGCAGGACGCGCACGCCCGCGCGCAGCAGCAGATCGAGGGGCTCGAAGGCGACGTCGAAGCGGCGCGGTCCGGCGTGTTTGCGGCCCTCAACGCCGCAACCGCGCTGCGGCACGCAATGGAACACGCGGCGGCCCAGCGCGACCGGGTGGCGACGACGCTCGGCAAGCTCGGGATCGAGCACGACGACCTGACGCGGGAGACCGAACACGCCGGCGCCGGCCGGCGGCGCGCGCAGGAGTCGCTCGTCCAGGCCCAGGCGGCGCTCGAGCGGACGAGGACCGATGTCGCGAGCCGTGCGTCGGAATTGGCGGGCTCGCGCGAGGCGCACGAACAGCAGGTCAGCAGCCTGCGCGGGCTCGAGCAGGAACTGGCGCGGAGCGAAGCGCGCCTCGCCTCGCTCGTGGAGCTCGAGGCGAGCCGCGCCGACTTCGGCGACGCCGCGCGGATGGTGCTCGTCGAGGCCAACGGGCACGTCGCGCAGCAGGGCGCCGTCGCCGACTACCTTGACGTCGAGCGGCGGTACGAACGCGCGGTCGAGGCCTGTCTCGGCGACCTCCTGCAGCACGTCATCGTCGAGCGGCACGATCATGCCGCCGCCGGCCTCGCGCTCGTACGCGAGCACGACGCCGGCCGCTGCGGCTTCGTCGTCGTCGATCCCGGGTCGAACGGATACCACCCGCACGAGGCCCTCCGGATGCCCGGCATCGTCCCGATCGGCGACGTGCTGCGTATCAGCGGCCCCCACGCCGCCACGATCCAGAAGGTCGTACCCGAGGCGTACATTGCCGAGACGTTCGAGCAGGCGGTGGCGCTCGTGCGGCAGACATCCGCCGTGGTGGCGACCGTCGACGGCGACGTGCTGCGTGGGCCCCACGTCGTATCGGGCGGCATGAAGGTGGAGTCGCGCAGCATTCTGGCCACCAAGCGCGAGATCAAGGAGCTGCGCGAGCGCGTGGCGGCCGATCGGGGTGGGCTGGCGAGCCTGGCCGGCCAGGCGGCGCGGCTCGCGGAGGGCATCGCCGCTTCCGAACGCGCGCTGGCGGCGCTGCACGAGGAGCAGCACCGGCAGGAGATGGCCATCGTGGCCCTCGAGGCGCAGACGGGTCACGCGGCCGAGGAAGCAGAGCGGCTCGCCAGGAAGGCGGACGTGATCGCGCTCGAGCGGCGGCAGGCCGAAGAGGAACGTGCGTCGATCGACCGGCGGTACGCCGACGCCGAGGCGGCGATTGCGCGGCTCCTGGACGATCAACGCCGGGCCGAGGAGGGGCTCTCCGCGGCCCAGGTCCGGCTGATGGCCGCGCGCGACGCCGTTGACGCCCTCAGCACGGCCGCGGCCGAGGCACGCGCGGCGCACGCCGCGATGATCGAGCGGGCGTCGGCGATGGCCGCCGAGGTGGCCCGGCTGGAAGAGGCCGCGCGGGATGTCGAGGCGCGCGTCGCCGCGCGGGCGTCGGAGCTCGAACAGGCCCGGGCACGGCGCGAGGAATTGCTCCAGTCGATAGCCGAGAACGCCCGGCGGCTGGACGAGGACATTCTCACGCTCGAACGACTGCGCGAGGATGTGCGCGCGGCCGACGAGGCCGCGGCCGGCGTGCGCCTCCGGGTCGACGGCCAGGACGCGATCATCCGGGAGGCGCGCCAGCTGCTGGAGCAGATTCGCGCGGAGGCCGGCGAGCTGGACCTCGGCCGGGTGGCGGCCGAGAGCGATCTCGGCCACCTGGCCCAGCTGTGCGCGGAGACGATGCAATCGTCCATGGACCAGGTCGTGGCCGACGTCGAGCGCATGGAGCAGGCGGGCGAAGCCACACCGGATGCCGCGGCGATCACCGCTGAAGAGGCCGACCCGGATGCCGACGAAGGCGACGTGGAGGTGGCCGCCGGCACGGCCCGGACCGGCGTCATGACCGCCGAAGAGGCGATCGCGGCGCTGAAGGCGAAGATCGACCGGCTCGGTCCCGTCAACATGATGGCGATCGAGCAATTCGACGAGCTGGAGCAGCGTCATACCTTCCTGACGACGCAGCGCAAGGATCTGATCGATTCGATCGCGCAGACCGCCGACGCCATCAGTCGCATCGACGAGACGTCGAAGGCGCGCTTCAACGAGGCGTTCGCCGCCATTCAGCACAATTTTCAGGGGACGTTCAGCACGCTCTTCGGCGGGGGCCGCGCCGGCCTGACGCTGCTCGACGAACACGATCCGCTCGAGAGCGGCATCGACATCGTGGCGTCGCCGCCCGGCAAGCGCCTGCAGAACGTGCAGCTGCTGTCGGGCGGGGAAAAAGCGCTGACGGCGATCGCGCTGATGTTCGCGATCTTCAAGTACAAGCCGAGCCCGTTCTGCCTGCTCGACGAGATCGACGCGCCGCTCGACGACGCCAACGTCGGACGCTTCGTCGAAATGCTGCGGGGGATGCTCGACCAGACGCAGTTTATTCTCATCACCCACAACCGGCGGACGATGGAGATTGCGAACCGGCTCTATGGCGTAACCATGGAAGAGCCGGGTGTCTCGAAGCTGATCTCCGTGCAATTGAACTAATCTGATCGGGTGGCGAACGAAGACAAAGCCACCCGCTACCAGCGCCTGCGACGCCGCGCAGGCGTTGCGGGTACCGCGCTCGGCGTGCTGCTCCTGCTGGGTCTTGTCGTCACGGGCTGGTCCGTGTCGCTGCGGGCGGCGGCGGCGGCCTGGTCGGGCGGCGCCTTCGTCCTCACCCTGATCATCTACGTCACCGGGCTGGCGTTGTTGAGCGAGCTCCTGCAGCTGCCGCTGGCGTTCTATCAGGGCGTGACGCTCGAGCGGCGCTACGGGTTGTCGACGCAGACGACCGCGCGCTGGTGGCGGGATTACCTCAAGGCGGGCGGCGTCGGTCTCGCATTCGCGGTCGCCGCCGCGATCATCGTCTCGTCGCTGCTGCGGTGGAGGCCGGAGGACTGGTGGCTGATTGCCGCGATCTGCTTCGGGGCCATCCTCGTGGTCCTGGCGCAGCTGGCGCCGGTGCTCCTGCTGCCGCTCTTCTACACGTTCACGCCGCTGGATCGGCCCGCGCTCGTCGCGCGGCTCGTCGCGCTGGCCGGGCGCGCGGGGGCGCGGGTGCTCGGCGTCTTCGAGTGGCGGCTGAGCGACCGCACGCGGAAGGCGAACGCGGCGCTGACCGGCATCGGGCGCACGCGGCGCATCCTCCTCTCGGACACGCTGCTGGCCGAGCATTCCGACGACGAAATCGAGGTCATTCTGGCGCACGAGCTCGCGCACCACGTGCACCACGACATCTGGACGTCGCTGGCCCTGGAGGTGGCGCTGCTGACGCTCGGGCTGTACCTGACCGACGTCGTGCTCGAGGCGTCGACGGGCCGCTTCGGCCTTCTGGGCAAGGCCGACATCGCCGCGCTCCCGCTCGTCGTCCTGACGGCGGGCGCGGTGTCGCTGGCCCTGCTGCCGCTCGTCAACGCCTTTTCGCGCGCCCACGAGCGCCGGGCCGATCGGTATGCGCTGGAGATGACCGGGAATGCCGCCGCGTTCATCAGCGCCATGAAACGGCTCGGGACCCAGAACCTCGCCGAGGAGCGGCCCTCGCGCCTGGTCGAGCTGCTGTTCCATTCGCACCCGCCGATGGCGGCGCGGCTCGAGGCCGCCCGCATCTGGCAGTCGGGCCGCACCTGATCCTGCGGCGCCAGACCGATCGCGGGGCCGTGCTACGATGCACACCCCGAAATCGAGCCATGTCCGGAGAGATCTCACGGCGTGACGTGCTCAGCGCAACGATGATCGGCACAGGCCTCGTGGCTGCGGATCGGGCGCAGGCGGCCGGATCGTCGCAGAGCCGCGAGCGGCAGCAGGCAGCGGCCGGCTCAGTGAAGGCGCTGGTGTTCGACGTGTTCGGCACGGTTGTCGACTGGCGCTCGTCCGTGGCGCGGGACGTCAACGCCCTGGCGGCGCGCAAAGGCCTCAAGGTCGATGGAGCCGGATTCGCCGACGCGTGGCGCGCGCTGTACGCGCCGAGTATGGACAAGGTGCGCACGGGGGGGCTGCCCTGGACGACGCTCGACGATCTGCATCGGATGATGCTCGACCGGATCCTGCCGGAGTTCGGCCTGAGCGGTCTGTCGGAGGCCGAGACAGCCGCGCTCAACCGCGCCTGGCACCGGCTGCAGCCGTGGCCCGATGCCGCGTCCGGGCTGGCACGGCTCAAGAAGCAGTTCATCATCGCGCCGCTGTCCAACGGCAACATCGCACTGATGGCCAACCTGGCGAAGTACGCCGGACTGCCCTGGGACTGCATCCTCGGCGCCGAACTGGTCCGTCATTACAAGCCCGACCGTGAGGTGTACCAGTCGGCAGCCGATTTTCTCCGCCTCGATGCCGCCGACGTGATGATGGTCGCGGCCCACCTGGGCGATCTACGGGCCGCCAGGAGCGTCGGGCTGAGGACGGCCTTTGTCGCCAGGCCGCTCGAGTACGGGCCGGGCCGTACGGCCGACCTTGCGCCTGATGCGTCCGTCGATATGGCCGCGAAGGACTTCAACGATCTGGCCGCACGGCTGAACGCCTGAGGCAGATCGCAACCCGCAGAAAGGGGAGTGTCATGCGCCCGCGAACGCTGATGGTCTTCAGTCTGGTCTCCGTCCTGGCGGCAGCGACGGCGCCCCTGCGGTCGCAGGAAGGCGGCGGG
>JACQZV010000199.1 GCA_016213695.1 Acidobacteriota bacterium
CACTTCCCGGTGGCGGACGCGTCGCAACCTCGTGTCCTCGATCTTGTAGACAAACGCCAGGTACTGCAGCGAGTGAAAGAGCGGCGTCAGCAGGAAATAGAACTCGTACTGGCGTGTCTGCGGCAGCCACCAGACGTACAGGGCCACGAACGGCGCCAGCATGTTCAGGCTTGGCCGCGCGCCGGTCATCGTGTAGTTGGCATAGAAGACCTTGTAGAGCACGAGCACGAAACCGGCGCCGACGATAATTTCCGAGAGCGGTCCCGCGATGTCCGGCAGATCGAATGAGTGGTACGTGAACTGCGAGAAGGTGTTCGCACCTCCGCCAATGTTGTTGTAGACGAAGTTCATGCCCCAGATCGTGAGGAGCGCCCACCGGGTCAGCGTCCGCTGTCCGCGCGTCAGGGTGTAGCCGTCGAAGTGGGCGTACACCATCATGCAGCCGAACACCTGCTTCGTGTAGTGCCAGCCCACCGTGAAGATCATCACGTTGAACACCGCGGTGAACAGCAGATCGCCGAACCGCGGTCCCGCCAGGACCTGCGCGTTGGCACCCAGGGGCGCCAGCGTGGCTGCGGCGCGCGACACCACCGGCACCTGACCCACGGGCACCGCGTAATTGAAGAATGCGAGAGCGAAGACACCGACGAGCAGGGCCGGCACGGCAATCAACTGCCACCAGTTCCGCACGATGAACGACCGTCCGCGCGTGTACGCCAGCTTGTAGGAGATCAGGAAGTGCGGGTAGTTCACGAGCAGCGACAGCGAGGCGGTGGTGACCGTGAGGTTCTTGAAGTGCTGATCCACCGCCCAGCTTGCCCGGAATCCCTGCAACGAGATCATCACCAGCCACACGAGGAGGCTGGCGCCGCCGAGAAGCCAGAAATCGAGGAACCGCGTCGTCAGCGCCCCGGCGTGCGGCGGCGACCCGGTGGGGGCCATCGGTGCGATTCTAGCAGTCCGGCCGTAGAATCACCCCATGAAACCGGACATCGATGACCTGCTGAAGCAGGTTCAGGAGCGAGTCAAGTCGAGCTGGCAGGACGTGCAGGATGCGGCGAACACGACGATTCGCGTGGAAGTTGCCAAGGGACTGGCCAAGGCGTTTCTCGAGCAGGCGAGGCCGTACGAGCAGAATGCGGAGCTCGCCCGCTTGCTCGACGTCGGGCTGATTCATAAAGCTGCCTTCATACAGAAGCCCCCGTACCTGCTGCAGTTCTACCTCCGACTCCTCTTCGCGTTCGCAGAAGCGCCCCGACGCATTCTGGAGATTGGAGTCAAGGGTGGAGGAAGCACCGCGTTGTGGAAGGCGCTTTTTCCGTCCGCCACCGTGATCGGGCTCGACATCAAGCTGCGGCGGTGGCTCGCCTCGACGAGCGACGGCGTCCGGTACATCGAATCGGACCAGACCGACACCGCCCGGCTGCGGCAGCTGGCAGAAGAATACGGCCCCTTCGATCTCGTCATCGACGACGGGTCCCATCGGTCCGAGGATCAGGAGATCACGCTCCGGGCATTGGTACGACACGTCCGGCCCGGAGGAGTCTTCGTCATCGAGGACACCCACGCGGCGGGCGGAACATTCTGGGGCGATTTCATCGCGAGCCTCGGGATCAGATTTCGAGGCGGGGACAAGCCCGACGGAGCTGGCGCCGCGCTCGCGTGGGACCTGTCACCCAGGATCGATGACCTCATCATCTCGAACCGCGTGATCGCCTTGCGAATCGGCGATAAAGATCACGGACCGGCCTCGTAACCTCGAGCGATGACGGGCGGCGTCGCCGGCCGGCCTGGCGGTACGTAGGGTGGGTCCCGCCGGACACCCGCGCCCGGTGTGCGTGTGCGGATCCGGCCCGTACGATCTGCCAACCACGGCATTTTGGCCGGAGCTTCATGGGGCCCCTTTGGTCCCGATATTGCCCCGCAGTGTCCTGAGCCGTCGAGGACTGTGCGTTTCCGCACGAGTCTGCCCGAGGCGTGGAGTCCGTCATGAGGTCACTGCGGTGCGCATCGCTGTCGGGCGTGCTGCTCCTGGCTCCCGCGGTTCTGAACGCCGCCGGGCAGTCCGGGGGCCTGGCCAGTCTGTCCATCGAGGAGCTGCTCCAGGTGCGAATCGTCTCGGCATCGCAGCAGGACGAGTCCCTGCGCGAGGCGCCGGTGCCGGTCACCGTCATCACCCGGAGCATGATCCAGGCGATCGGCGCCAGGAACCTGCAGGACGTCCTCACCACGTACGTGCCCGGAATGACGCTGGTCGCCGACCAGAACGAGATCAACGTCGCCGCGCGCGGCATCTATGGATCGTCGCAGCAGAAGATCCTCGTGATGCTGGACGGGCACCGCCTGAACTCGCGCGCCTATTCCATGGCGAACCCGGACTACAGCATCAGGATCGACCTGGACCGGGTCAAGCAGATCGAAGTCTTGCGCGGCCCTGGTTCTTCGCTGTACGGCAACGTGGCCCTGACCGCGGTCGTCAACGTCGTCACTGAGTCTGGCGCCGCCATCGACGGCCTCAGTCTCACCGCGGAAGGCGGCGGTTTCGTCTCCGGGCTCGACGCCGACAGTGAGAGGCACGGCCTGCTCGACGCCGCCCAGAGCTTCGGCTTCACGTACGGCAGGGGGTTTTCGGATACGACCGACCTGGTGCTGTGGGGCGGCTGGTTCCAGGCCGATGGACAACACATCCCGATTTCCCGCGCGCAGGACTACTCCTCAAGCCCCCGGGACGGATTCGCGCACGTCGCGACCTTCAAAGACGCGCCCTCCTACGACACGGGACTCCGCTACCGGGCGGGCCCGGTGACGCTGCTCGGGAACCGGCGCTACGGCAAGTACATGGAGCCGTTCACCGACGGGGGCACGACGGGCGAAGTGTACGACCCGGCCGAGTACCGCACGTTCCAGGGCAAAGGACCCGGGCTCGGCTCGCTGTCCAACCACCTCGAACTGAAGTACCACCCGTCGCCTGCCCCCGGCCTGTCGCTCGATCTGATCGGCTACTACGATACCAACCAGCGCGATGGGATCGTGATTACGAGCGCGGCGCGGCGGTCCACCAACTTCACGAGCTGGCTCGACGATGCCGTGGGCGGTATCGTCCAGATGGACCGGCAGTACCGGGTGGGAGGGGCCGGGGGCGACATCCTGGCGGGCGTGCAGGTCGATCGGATGCGGCTCATCGACAGCAACCTCCCCGCGGGGGAAGGCGGCGAGTGGACCGACTTCGGCGACTCGCGCCAGGCGCCGCTGCTCCAGCCAGGCCGCGAGATCATCTACTCGGCCTTCACGCAGGTGAAACACACCTTCAACACCCGGTGGCTCGTCAACAACGGGCTTCGTCTCGACGTCAAGGATCGGCACCGGGGCCCCAACGTCACCGATGTGAGCCCCCGGCTGGCGCTGGTCTTCACACCGACGAGCCGCTTCGATGTGAAAGTGTCGTACGCGCGGTCGTTCGTCGATGCCCCCTACTGGTACCGGTACAACGTCTTCCCAACCTATCAGGGGTCGGAGAACCTCCGGCCCGAGCACCTCCGCTCGTTCCAGATTACGCCCGGCATCAGCCTCCTCGATGGCCGCCTTCGGAACACCGTCAACGTCTTCCACGACACGGTCACCGATTTCGTGTTTCGCGACAACAACGCCGGCCCGACGGACCCGAAATACCTCAACGCGGGCGACCTGCGAAGCGTCGGCGTGGAGAACGAGACCGCCTGGATTCGCGACGCCGTCCGGGTCCGTGGCGTGTTCGGGTCGCTCCATGTACTCTCGTCCAGGGCCTTTGCGGCCTCGCGCGGCGAGATCTTCAATGTCCCGCGGGTCCACGGCAGCATGGTCGTGGAGGCGAGGCCGTTCCGCCGGCTCTCGAGCGACGCCTGGGTCACCCTCAATCTCCGGTATGCCAGCGATCAGCTCTCGCCGATCGCGCCCACGTTCAGACTGAACGGCGCGGACCAGGTCGCACGCTTCCAGGATCCGACCCATCGCGTCGACGGCTACCTCCTGGCCGACCTCGGCCTGCGCATCTCCCGGGTGCTGGTGGACCGGGCGTCGCTGGCCGCGACGGTCTATAACCTCTTCGACAGGCGATACGAGCAGGGCGGAAGCGTCGTCCACCCGTACCCGCAGCCGGGGCGCTCGTTCCTCGTGAGGCTGACGTATCGACTGCGGCCTCCACTGCCTTGAACCTGCCGGCCGCGCGCCGCGATGTCGGTCGTGCGCGCGCAGGAAGATCCAGTGGCCGCCGGCGGCCAGCAGCCCGTCGACGAGAGGGCGTGTCTCCCACAAACACACAGGGCGGAACCCCTTGCGAGGCCCCGCCCTGTCGTCGTTCGGTCCGGCGCTTTTCGACCGGCTCTTATCTTGGCCTCGGCGGCACGAGGCAGATCGCGCTGGACGAATTGCCCGCGTCGTCGGTCGCCGTCACCAACGCGTCGCCGGGGCCAACCTGGAAATGCTTGATAGCCGCAGGGCCCATCGTATTGACCAGCGTGACGCCTGATTTGCCCGGCGTCTGCGTGATCTTGATCGTCTCCCCGGCGGTCAGCGTGTAGGTACCGAGCTTGATGACGGCCGCCCCGCAGCTGTCGCCGCTGCCAACCCGGTAGAAGCCATCCTGGTTGGTGTCGCTCGCCCTGGGCACATTCGTCGTGCTCGGGTTGTAGCTCTCCACGCACGAGACCGTCGGCCGTCCGGTGTCCACGACCTTGATGGTCGCCACGCAGGAGCTCGACAGATCCGCCTGGTCGGTGGCCATATACGCCACCGTGCTCGTCCCGATCGGATACAACCCGGCGGCCGGTCCGGTAATCGTGACCGGGCTGCAGATGTCGCCCGCCGACGCTGTGCCGGGGACGACGTTGGCCCCGGTCGGCCCGGTGCACTCCGCCACGATTGGCGCCGGGCACGAAATCTCCGGAGCGGTCGTATCCACGACAGTGATGCTCGAATTGCACGAGGCAGAATTCGATGAACCGTCGGTCGCGCTGCACGCGAACGTCGTCGTCCCGAGCGGGAAGTTGCCCGATGATGCACCGCATGTTGCCGACGCCACACTGCAGTTGTCGGCTGCCGTTGGCGAGCCTACCGTGGCGCCAGCGACCATGTTGCCCGTGCATTCCAGCGTCTGCGGCACCGGACACGCGATCGTGGGCATCTCCGCGTCCAGAACCGTGACCGTCGCGGTGCACGAGTCAGTGGCGCTCGAGGTGTCGGTGGCGGTCAGCGTCACGGAGCTGTCGCCCAGGCCGTATGGCCCGGCTGGCGACTGATCGAGCGTGATCGCATCGCCGTCCGGATCCACGGAGCCGTTGTCGATGGATGCCGAAGCCGCCACGCACGTCCCGGGATCGGTGTTCGCGGTCACGTTCTGGCACATCGCATCCGGTGGAGCGTTGGTCGGCCCGGTCCAATGCTTCTGCGCGGTGGCCGCCTGGAGGCTGCCCGCCGCGTCGGTGAAGCTCGCCTTGATCGTGTCGTCACCAGCGCCGTTCGTATCGGTATAGGTGAACGACACATCCCCGTTGCTATCGGTCACACAACCGGCGGGCACGCACGTGCCGGGAGCACCGGCGTTCTGGCCGGTCACGGTGAACGTGACGACCTGACCCGCAAGCGGAGATCCGCCGCTTGTCACGTGAGCGGTGACGGTGTGACTGGTGCCGACTGGGTTTGTCGCGTCAAGCGGCGACACCGAGATGCTCCCTGAGGCGACAACCACAGACGAACCGGCGATGAGGATGTAGGCTTCGCCGCAGGCACTGGCACCTGTGTTGGGATCGACGCCGCACACCGGCTTGGTCGCAGAGTCCGTCGCGACCGCGAGCGCACTCCAGTCTGTGGGGAAGGTCGGAAAGGTTTCGTGCACGGAGCAACTCCACCCTTGCAGGGAACTGCTCGTGAGGTCCGTGAATGACGGCTCCGAGGCAACGAGCGAGACACTGCCCCCGCACGGCGCGCTATTGCTCTCCGTCCACGTTCCTGGCTCCGAGGTGAGCTGGTCCAGTGCGGCCAGCGTCGCCACGTGGCTGCTGTAGTCGCAACTGGCATTGAAGTAGACGCCCGTGGTGCCCGGCTGCTTGCCGGCGAAGGCGATACCCGTGCGAATGATCCGGCCGCGGTCATTCGTACTGCTCGCTCCATGGGTGACCGGATCAGTGCCGATCAAGATTCGGTTACCCGCTTTGGTACGGCCCCCGGCGGTTCCCATCACGACGGGTCCCCACGTCGTGGCGTTCGCCGTGAAAGAGCCCGCCAAGCCCGAGCAGTACGGGTCGCCGGCAATGAGCAGATCGTACTGGCCGAAATTGGCCGCCGTCATCGCGCTCCACGTCGCGCCGCTGACGACGGTTACATCGAATCCCTGGTCGCTCGCCGCCAGCGCTTCGGGGCTGGATGACCCGCCCGCGACGGTATCTGAATTGACCAGGGCCTTGGGAGCCGGCGGAATCGCGCCCTCATAGATCGTAATACTGCCGTTGCCGCCATTCTTGCCGGCCGTAATGGCTGCGCCGACGATGCTCGGGTCCACATAGTTGGATCCGCCGCCGCCGCCCGCGCCGTCGTAACCGCCGGCGCCGCCCGCGCCGCCGCCGTAGTAGCCACCACCTCCACCCCCGGCGCCGCCGTAATAAACGCCATGCACGGCGTTGCCACCGACTCCGACGGCGCCGTCACCGCCGGGAGTGCCGTAGTTGCTGGCACCGCCCGAGCCGCCCGCAACGGCGGTGCCAGCCCCCCCGCCGAACGCCTGTCCGTCGGAG